>CAZHYA010000285.1:0-1786 GCA_964536525.1 uncultured Bacteroidales bacterium
GCCCCTGCTGTGGAAAAAGGTAAAGCCTGCCCTGTCGGCAGGGCGTGTGCAGTCGGTAGCCGTACGTCTCATCGTGGAGCGTGAGGAGGAGATCAAGGATTTCGTGACCACCTCTTCATATCGTGTCACGGCCAGGTTCATGCCCGAAGGCGATGACGGCGGCACCCTGTTTTCGGCCGAGCTGCCGAAGCGTTTTGCTACGAAAGAAGAAGCGTCCGGGTTCCTTTCCCGCTGTATCGGGGCCGAATTCACGGTGGGTTCCATCGAGAAGAAGCCGGCCAAAAAGTCGCCTGCCCCTCCCTTCACCACCTCCACCCTGCAGCAGGAGGCCAGCCGCAAGCTCAGCTTCCCGGTGGCCTACACCATGCGCATCGCACAGCAGCTTTACGAGGCCGGGCACATCACCTACATGAGGACCGACTCGGTGAACCTCTCCAACATGGCCCTGTCCATGGCCAAGGAAACCATCAGCAAGAACTTCGGCGAGCAATATGTGAAGATCCGGAAATACCGCACCAAAAGCAAGGGGGCCCAGGAGGCACACGAAGCCATCAGGCCCACCTATATCAACAAGGAAGAGATCGAGGCCGACAGGCCCGCCAAGCGCCTCTACGAGCTCATCTGGAAACGTACCATCGCCTCGCAGATGGCCGACGCAGCGCTCGAGAAGACCAACGTGGGCATCGACATCTCAGGCAGCCAGGAGAAGTTCGTGGCCCGGGGAGAAGTGGTCAGGTTCGACGGCTTCCTGAAGGTGTATATCGAGTCGACCGACGAGGAGAAGGACGAGAACGGGCTGATGTTGCCGCCGCTGAGCAAGGGCGACAGGCTGCTGGCCGGGGCCATCCATGCCACGCAGCGCTTCACGCAGCATCCGCTGCGCTATAGCGAGGCCAGCCTGGTGAAGAAGATGGAAGAGCTCGGCATCGGGCGCCCCTCCACCTATGCGCCCACCATCTCCACCATACAGAAGCGCGAATACGTGAAGAAGAACGACAAGCCCGCCGAGGAAAGGAGCTATGTGCAGCTCACCCTGCAAAACGGCAAGGTCAAGGAGAAGGCCGGGAAGGAAAAGGTGGGCGGCGACAAGGGCAAGCTCATCCCCACCGACCTGGGCACCGTGGTGAACAGCTTCCTGATGCAATACTTCCGCGATATCATCGACTACAACTTCACCGCGGAGGTGGAGAAGGAGTTCGACAACATCGCCAACGGGCAGCGGGTGTGGAACGAGATGCTGGGCGAATTTTACGGCCCCTTCCACGAGAAGATCACCGACACCCAGGAGAAGTCGAAGAAGTTCAGCGGCGAGAAGCTGCTCGGGCAGGATCCCGCCACTGGAAAGAACGTGTACGTGAAGATCGGGCGCTACGGCCCCATGGTGCAGCTCGGCGACACCGGCAGCGAGGAGAAGCCGCGCTTTGCAGGCCTCAACAAGGAACAGAGCATCAACGACATCACCCTGGAGGAGGCGCTGGCCCTGTTCAGCTTCCCCCGTACCCTCGGCGAATATGAGGACAGCGTGGTGACCGTGGCCCTGGGCCGCTTCGGCCCCTACATCAAACACAAGAATGCCTACTACGCCCTCGACAAGAGCGACGAGCCTGCCGGGATAACCATGGAGCGAGCTACAGAGATCATCGAAGCCAGGCGGCAGGAAGAGAAGAACCGCATCATCAGGGAGTTTGAAGAGAACAAGGAGGTGAAGGTTTTGCGCGGACGCTTCGGGCCTTACATCGCCATCGGCAAGAAGAACTACAAGATCCCCAAAGGCACCGAGCCCGAG
>CAZHYA010000285.1:1796-2137 GCA_964536525.1 uncultured Bacteroidales bacterium
CAGGATCTCGGAAGACCCGAAGAACGAGCCCAAAAAGCGGCGTGGCGGCAAGAAAGGCAAAAGCTGATCAAGCCCCGGAGCCGGATTTTCAACTTTCAGGTCGCCGATTTAGTTCTTGCCCATACATTTTTCTGCTATATTTGGGCAACCAAAAGCAGAAGATGGACATAGCAATCTATTTTAAGGCGGTCGACACCGCGGCCTTCCACGGCGGGGGCACCTCGCCCGGCAGGCGTTACGCCGACACCATCGACATCTACGCCCGCGAGGGCAGCTTCCCTGACCTCAGCGGTGCCCGCATTGCCATCTTCGGCGTGAACGACGACCGCAACGCCATCAAC
>CAZHYA010000285.1:2147-3682 GCA_964536525.1 uncultured Bacteroidales bacterium
AAGGCTGCGCCTGGGGTGCCGACCTGGTGCGCAGGCACCTGTACGGGCTGTTCAACGGGCAGGAAAAGGCAGGGGTGGCCGACCTGGGCAACATCATGCAGGGACATACCGTCGACGACACCTACTTTGCCGTGACCAACGTGGTGGAGGCCCTGGTGATGAACGGCATCGTGCCGGTGATCATCGGCGGCGGGCAGGACCTGAGCTATGCCGTGTACCGGGCTTACGAGCGGCTGGGGCAGATCATCAACATCGTGGCCGTCGACCCCATGTTCGACCTGGGCAGCAACAGCAGCGAGCTCCACTCCCGCTCCTACCTCAGCAAGATCATCCTGCATCAGCCCAACTATCTCTTCAACTACACCAACATCGGCTACCAGAGCTACTATGTCGACCAGGAGGCGGTAAACCTCATGGACAAGCTGTTCTTCGACATCTACCGCCTGGGCAACGTGCGCGGGAACATGGACGAGGTGGAGCCCGTGGTGCGCAATGCCGACATGCTGAGCGTCGACATCGGGGCCGTGCGCAGCGCCGACGCCCCCGGCAACGGCAACGCCAACCCCAACGGCTTCGCCGGCGAGGAGCTCTGCAGCATCGTGCGCTATGCAGGCCTCAGCGACAAGCTCAGCACCATCGGCTTTTACGAGTACAACCCCGTGTTCGACACCCGCGAGCAGACCGCCATGCTCATCGCGCAGGCCATATGGTACTTTCTGGAGGGCTACAGCCAGCGCAAGGACGACTACCCGGCACGTGCCCGCGAGCAGTACGTGAAGTTCCACGTGAAGATGCAGGACCACAAGGAAGAGATCATCTTTTACAAGAGCAAGAAGAGCGAGCGCTGGTGGATGGAGGTGCCCGTGGAGACCGACCTCATGACCAAGTACGAGCGCCACTACATGGTGCCCTGCTCCTACCGCGACTACCAGGACGCCATGGACAACAACATCCCCGACCGCTGGTGGCAGGTGTACCAGAAGATGATGTGAGGGGCTTGATCAATTTTTAATTTTGAATGCTTAATGATTAATAAATGGTTACATGGCTAAATGGTTAAATGTTTAAATGGTTAATAGATTGCCCCGAGCACTCGGGGGCTATATGGTTATATTACTGAATCCGCCTCAATATCTTGCCTTGAAAGCCCAATGTCATCGAAGTGAAATTTAGTAGTTCAGAGTTCAAAGTTCAGATTTCAGATTTCTTCCGGCCCCGTAGGGGTGTCATCCTTAATGGAAAAGGGGGATGAGAAATGAGTAATGAGATTTGAGACATGAGAACTATGCATCGCAGGCCGCGCACCTCTTAACCGACTTTGAGACTATGGGACTGTGAGAAGGCGGGATTGGCAAACCCCGGACAATAGGTAAACCGCGAAGCGGCATCCTTCAGGGAAAAGGGAAAATGGAAGAAGGAAAAAGGGAAAAGAGAAGTAAGTCTGTGAAGGGAAATAGCGAACCGCGTAGCGGTTCATCAGTTGTAGCAAGGCCGGTAATAAGGAAATTCAACCGCGTAGCGGTTGTTGAATCATT
>CAZHYA010000286.1:0-314 GCA_964536525.1 uncultured Bacteroidales bacterium
CTCGGCCGGTGTCTCAAAAGTTGGCCCGGTAACCCCTGCATACACGCCGGTTTGGTATTTGATGGCAAGCCCTTCGGCGATAGTTTGTGCTTTCTCACGAAGTGCCGGGTTGTAGGGTTGACTCATGTCGGGGAAGCGTGGCCCGAGGTCTTCTTCGTTGGGGCCTATGAGCGGGTTGTCGCCCATCAGGTTGATATGGTCCTCGATAAACATGACATCCCCTATACTGAAGGATGGATTCAGCCCTCCGCTGGCGTTGGAGAGGATCAGCAGTTCAATACCAAGCCGGGCCATCACCCTCACCGGGAAGGTGA
>CAZHYA010000286.1:324-3676 GCA_964536525.1 uncultured Bacteroidales bacterium
CCTGCCTTTAAGAGCCACCACTTCATTATCACCCAGGGAGCCGAAGATCATCTTGCCATGATGACCTTTTACCGTTGAAAGGGGGAAGTTGGGAATATCCACATAAGGGATGGCATGGCTGATGTTGATCTCATTCACCAGTCCGCCCAGGCCGGTGCCGAGAATGATGCCAATCCGGGGTGATGCTTTTGTCTTCTCTTGCAGAAATGTTGTTGTTTCCTGTATTTCCTTCAACATAGCCTTTGATTTGGTCGTCAAAGATAGCACTATCTCCGTTATGGAACCTGATCTCGATCGGAATATAGAAGATGGGAAGGTTTTTGATCGCATCCCTCAGAACGGACTTGTCGAGGCGCATGGCATCTTTCTCAGTGGTGAAGATGATCTTGTTGCGCGTGAAAAAGTTTTCAAAGTTGACCCTGATCTTTTCGATATCCTGCAGACTGTATTTGTGATGGTCCATAAAATCCATCTCGTAAAGCTCGTGGCATTTCGTCCGCAGGTGTTCCTGTATGGGGTATGAATTGGCAATGCCGGAAAACAGCAGGATGGTATTATAATAATCCTTCAGCAGGTCTTTATGTTTGCTGCACAGCGGAACAGGCTCGCCGTAGCTGATGTAGGAGAAGAGCAACTGCTGATGTACCCTGGGCTTGATCATCCCTGTGATGCGTCGTCGTGTGATGGGCGACAATACGCCCGGCGTCTTCGTTACGATGATGATGTCGGCACGCCTGGCCTCTGACCTGAATTCGCGCAATGTGCCCGAAGGGATAAGATGATCGTTCACATAAAGCTTATGGAAGTCGGTAAGAAGTATCGAAAGCCCTGGCTTTACGTAACGGTGCTGATAGGCATCGTCGAGCAAAACCACATCAAGGTCGGGGAAAGCCTTTAGCAGGGCCCTGATGCCGAAACGCCTTCTCTCATGGACAGCAACTTCAATGTTGTTGAATTTTGTCTTGTATTGTAAGGGCTCATCACCGATCTCCTCAAAGGTCGAATCACTGCTTGCCAGCACAAAACCCCTCGTATTCCTCTTATAGCCCCTGCTGAGGGTCGCCACCATGTAGTCATTTGCCAGCAACCTGATCAGGTATTCCACCACCGGCGTCTTCCCTGTTCCTCCGTAAGAGAGGTTCCCGACAGATATCACTGACAAAGGAAAGGACTCGACCGGTAGTATCTTCCAGTCAAAGAGCTTACCCCTGATCAGCATGATCAATCCGTAAAGGCAAGCAAAAGGGCGCAGGAAAAAACGCAGAATTTCCATCAGTGAAATATACAAAAATTTTCAGACCCCGGTCAGCCGGATATATTAACTAATTATTAATATTTTATGCTCTCCGACGTTTATTCTTCAAATATAGACGAATATCGGCAGAATTCCAATAGCAGCGCATATAAAATCAGTATTTCACTTAGTCATCTAGGGATATTCACCTGTGGTTGCCGAAATAATGCTAATTTTGGATGAACCGAACCGTTTGAATATGAAGATCAGAGAAATAGCCAATTTCATTGAAAGCTTTGCCCCTCCGGGGCTGCAGGAACCTTATGATAATGTGGGTTTGCTCATTGGTGATGCTGAGCAGGACGTTGAGGGTGCCCTCATCAGCCTTGACCTCACCGGGGATGTCCTTGATGAGGCCATCGCAGGAGGCTTTGGACTGATCATCACCCATCACCCCTTGATATTTGGAGAGCTGAAGCGCATTACGGGAAGCACGGCACAGGAGCGAATGATCTTGAAAGCCATCAGGAATGATATTGCCATCTATGCAGCACATACTAACCTCGACAATGTTCATCACGGTGTTAATGCCGTGCTGTCGGAAAAGCTGGGCATTGCCGATCCGGCCATCCTTCTGCCGGCCGGGGGCAAACTGTTCAAGCTTGTAACCTTTGTGCCGTCAGCGCATGCCGCTGAAGTCAGGGAGGCCCTCTTCCGGGCGGGTGCCGGGCATATCGGGAATTACGACAGCTGCAGCTATAACCTTGATGGCGTTGGGACCTTCAGGGCCGGTGAGGGCACCGATCCTTTTGTGGGGGCAAAGGGGGTGATACACTATGAGAAGGAAACACGTATCGAGGTGGTCTTCCCCGAACATCTGACGGCAGGGCTGGTCTCATCCCTCCTGGAGGCTCATCCCTATGAGGAAGTGGCATACGACCTTTACCCGTTAAAGAACGATTATGCCCTTGCCGGCTCGGGGATGGTGGGCGTGCTCGCGAAAGCCATTGACGAACGATCGTTCCTGGAACACCTGAGGGAGGTGCTGGGCATTCCCATCCTCAGGCATTCAGGATTTACGGGGCGCAATATTAAGAAAGTCGCCGTGTTCGGAGGTTCGGGCAGTTTCCTCATCGGCAAGGCCCTGGCTGCCGGTGCCGATGCTTTTGTCACTGCCGATATCAAATACCACCAGTTTTTCGGGGCAGAGGGGCGCATGCTCATCGTCGATGCCGGACATTATGAAACTGAACAGTTTACAAAAGAATTGCTTTATGGTATTCTGAAAGAAAAATTCCCTACCTTTGCACTCCGAATTTCGCAAGTAAATACCAATGCGGTTCACTATTTATAGAGTTTAATCCAAGCTTCAGGACATGGCAAAAACGACCAAGAAAGCAACCACAACACCTGCAAAGAAAGCTGCAGCACCGAAGACCGCCGCCAGGAAAAAAGCCCCGGCGGCAAAAGCCGAAAAACCAGCTGAGCCGGAAAAAGCAAAAAAGCCTATCGTTAAGGAAGAAAAGATAGAACAAAGGATCGGAAATACCCTGACGGCCCTTTACAGTCTTCAGCAGATCGACACACAGATCGACCGGATCAGGATCATCCGGGGAGAATTGCCACTGGAAGTGCAGGATCTTGAGGATGAGATCGTGGGCCTTGAGACCAGGGTTAACAATTTCAGGGAAGAAATAGAGACGATTGAAAAAAACATCAAGGGAAAGCAGGAAGATATCAAGAACAGCCTTGCACTGATCAAGAAATACGAAGAACAGCAGATGAACGTAAGGAATAACCGCGAATATGATTCCCTTACCAAAGAAATAGAATTTCAAACCCTTGAGATCCAATTGGCCGAAAAGCGCATCAATGAAAGTAAACTGGCCCTGGAAACGAAGACCAGGGAAATTGAAGAATCGGAAAACATGCTCGTTGAACGCAAGAAAGACCTGGAGGTAAAGAACAGCGAGCTTGCCGATATCGTCACGGAAACGGAAAAGGAAGAGGATGAACTGGTAAAGTTATCGAAGGAACAGCATGGCTTGATCGACGACCGCCTGCTTACTGCCTATCACCGCATCAGGAAAAATGCACGCAATGGCCTTGCCGTAGTGA
>CAZHYA010000287.1:0-3666 GCA_964536525.1 uncultured Bacteroidales bacterium
AGGCAGATCCGTGCACATGCTGGTCGATCTGAAGGGCGAGCTCGCGCGTGGGGACGATAACAATGACCCTGGTCTGCGTGGCCTCGGCTTTCAGCAGGCTGTCGAGGATGGGGAGGATGAAGGCAGCCGTCTTGCCAGTGCCCGTCTGGGCACATGCGATCAGGTCGCGGCCTTCCATGATCATCGGGATGGCCTTCTCCTGTATGGGCGTGGCCTTCTCAAAGCCCATGTATGAAATAGCTTCGGTAAGCTGTTCGTTTAGTCCGAATTCGTTAAAATCCATTTAGGGAATGTTATGGGGACGAAGATCAGTCCCGTTGTAAAAATACTATTTTTCTGTCTGATGGCGTATGCCCCTCAAAATCCTGTGAAGATCACTTCTTATCCTTTTCTTCCCTGAGTTTCTTCAGCACTTCTTCCTGCACGCCCCTGGGCGTGGGATCGTACTGGTGGAACTCCATGGAATAGTTGGCCCTGCCGCTCGACAGGTTCCGGAGCTGGGTGGCATAGCCGAACATCTCCGACAGTGGAACAAATCCGTTGATCTTCTGTGCCCCCTTACGATGCCGGCGCATGGATTCGATCTTTCCGCGCTTGCGGTTGAGGTTGCCAACGATCTCGCCGATATAATCATCGGGGGTGTTCACCTCAAGCTTCATCATGGGCTCGAGGAGTATGGGGATGGCTTTCAGGAAACCCTGCCTGAAACACATGGATGCGCAGGTCTGGAAGGCCATGTCGGAGGAGTCGACAGGGTGGTGTCCGCCATCGATCAGCACCACTTTCACGTCGATCACCGGAAAGCCTGAGATGATGCCGGCTTCCATGGTCTTACGGATGCCCTTGTCGACGGAAGAGATATATTCGGCCGGGATCGCGCCGCCCTTGATCTGGTCGACAAATTCGTAACCCTTGCCCTGATTTGGCTCTATGCGCATCACCGTATGCGCAAACTGCCCCTTGCCACCGGTTTGCTTGGCATGCTTGTAGTTCGACTCCACCTCGTGGGTGATCGTTTCCCTGTAAGCCACTGCCGGCTGTCCGACAACGACTTTCACACCAAATTCATGCTGCAGGCGGTCGATGATGATCTCGAGGTGGAGTTCACCCATTCCCGACACGATGGTCTCCTCGGTTTCGTGGTCGAAACGTACGTTGAAGGAGGGATCCTCATTGGCCAGCTTGGCAAGGGCCTCTCCCAGTTTGCTCTGATCCTTCCGGCTGTCAGGGTTGATCTTCATCTCTATCACAGAGGGCGGCACATGGATCGACTCCAGCAGCAGCTCATGCTTCGGATCGCAAAGGGTGTCGCCGGTCTTGGTGAATTTCATCCCGATGAGGGCCACAATATCGCCGGCACCCGCCTCCCTGATCTCTTCCCTGTCTTTGGCATGTATCCTGAATATCCTTCCGATACGCTCGGGCTTGCCTTTGGAAGAATTGTATATCGCCATGCCACTCCTGAGCTCTCCCGAAAAGATGCGGATGAAAGTCTGTTGACCTACATACGGGTCGTTGATAAGCTTGAAGGCCAGGGCCGAAAACGGCTCATTCACAGAGGGGTTCCTGGTGTGAGATTTCCCCTCGTCGTCGAGGTCGATGCCGATCACCGCACCCACATCGACCGGCGAAGGCAGGTAGTCGACAACGGCATCGAGCAAGAGCTGTATGCCCTTGTTCTTGTATGCGGCACCACAGAATACCGGTGTGATCATGAGCTTTAGGGTCGCCTCACGTGCGGCACGCTTGAGCAATTCCACCGGAACTTCTTTTTCGTCGAGGTAGAGCCCGGCAATCTCGTCGTTGAAGTCAGCGAGTTTTTCAATAAGCTCATTCCTTACAGTTTCAACCTGTACGGCAAATTCGTCAGGGATCTCGATCTCGCCCCTGCCAAAGTCGGTGAAGGTATAAGCCTTCCTTTCAATAATATCGATGGTGCCCAAAAAATTGTCTTCTGCACCCATGGGTAACTGGAAAGGTATCGCCCTTGCATCGAGATATTTGTTCATCTGTGTGACCACCTCGCTGAAATCGGCCCCCGTGCGGTCCATCTTGTTGATAAAGCCGATACGGGGAACGCGGTAACGGTCGGCCTGATTCCATACGGTCTCGCTCTGGGGCTCGACCCCGCCAACGGCGCAGAATACGGCAACCATGCCGTCGATCACGCGCAGCGAACGCTCCACCTCAATGGTGAAGTCGACGTGGCCGGGCGTGTCGATGATGTTGATCCTGTTATCGTTCCATTTGGCTGAGATGGCAGCGGAGGCGATGGTGATGCCGCGCTCCTGCTCCTGCTTCATGAAGTCCATGGTGGCCTGACCATCATGTACCTCACCCATTTTACGCGAAGTGCCGGTGAAGTATAATATCCTTTCCGTAACGGTGGTCTTGCCTGCATCAATATGCGCTGCAATTCCGATATTTCTGAGTTTAGATAGTGTCATTGTTATATTTCAATTAATTAGCTGTTTTTGACGATGTTAATCGCATCAGCCGGGTAAAAACGGCTGCAAAGGTAACATATCCGCTGGATTTACAAGATTAAGTTAATATTAAGGCACCGGGGTGATCATTCTCTATAATGATGATTAACAAACTGATGCCTGAATGGTTCATTTTTTACATGCCTGAAAGGGAAATGCCCCGTGGATGTTTATTTTCCCTTCCTTCCGAATGATACTGCATTGATCATGGTGAAATAGGGCTTTTTTACAGGCGGGTTGAAGTAGCCTTCCTTCACCGATCCCAGGTCTTCGACCGTATAAAATGCGTGAGGATCGTTTTGGTTGATCAGTTGCAGTGCCGACTTGAGGTTTTTACGTTTCATGATACACAGGAAGACGCGGATGGGTCCCGTCATGCCTTCGGCGTTCAGGGCGGTCACCGCGTATGAGGCATCCCTGAGGGAATTGATCACCCCTTCACTTTCCTTACGGACGAATACCCTGATGATCACATGGCCGATCGACAGCCAGTCGTCGATGAGCATGCCGATGTAATTGCCGGCGGCGAAACCAAGCCCGTAAGCAACATAGCAGGCATAGTTGTCGAGGTGCTCCATGATCTGCCTGATGGCGA
Source organism: uncultured Bacteroidales bacterium (assembly GCA_964536525.1). GTDB lineage: Bacteria > Bacteroidota > Bacteroidia > Bacteroidales > B18-G4 > B18-G4. The sequence goes on from CAZHYA010000287.1 coordinate 3,082, forward strand.
TAAGCCAGATGATCACTTCAAAAAAGCCAAGCAGCGGTGCGATCAGCCTGTATCCTTTCGAGATGTATATCAGTCGTAACGTTCCGATCGATACGTCGAGGATCCTCGCCACAAAGATCATAAAGGGGATCAGTATCCAAGTCATCACCCATGGGTCAATCGTAGCTTCCATGTTGTATAGCTTAGTAATTTTGAGGGCGCAAAATTACTCCATGTCTGCATTGGTTTTACATAATGGATGAATTTGTTTTTTTAGCGTTCTTCTTCAATCTTGCGGATGGCTTGCCCGGCAAGGAACCTGATCTCAAAATAATCATCATTGAGTAGTTCTTGCAGGTAAGGAAGTGTTTCCGGGGCACAAACCAGGTTGGCAATTGCTGCCGCAGCGCTTCTGACCCAGGGTGCTTCCGACTGCAGCAGGGGAATGAGGTAGGGTGCGGTTTCATCGGGGGCTATCCTGGCCATAGCCTTCACTGCAGAAAGCCTGGTATATTCCGCCTCGCTAACCGCCCCATTTGCAAGAATCTCCCATGTCTCGGCGGCACCCAGGTCTCCCATTATCTCATAAATGACCGAACGGGGAAA
>CAZHYA010000288.1:0-3662 GCA_964536525.1 uncultured Bacteroidales bacterium
GAGCTTCAGGCCATGATCGTCGCCCGTCTGCTGACCGATATCTTCGAGGCCCGACTATTACGCGATATTGTTGGGACAGGTGATGCTTCTTTCTATTGCGCTCTTTGTCCTTTTTCTGTTTTTCTGGTATTTCAGGAGAACGATATTGTCGGATAACCGAAAGCTGATACTGATACTGTTGGTGATTGTCCTGATCACGCTGATCACCAGCCTTACGGTGGGGTACCAGCCTGCCTTCCTTTATATTGTGCCTGTTTGCCTGGTGCCAATCGTGATCAGTGCCTTTTTCGATACCAGGATGTCGCTGTATGTTTACCTGATCACAGTCATCATCCTTGCTTTTCTGGTCCCAAACAGTTTTGAATTTATATTTCTTCAGCTTATCGCCGGCATCATTGCCATTATGAATGTGGCCAACCTGCAGCGCAGGGGGCAGTTCTTCATCACTTCGGTATGGATCTTTATCACCTATTCGGTACTTTATGTGGGGCTTACGCTGATCCAGGATGGAACGATCAGGGAGATCGACCCGGTGATGTTTGCCCTGTTTGCAGGAAGTGCGGTGCTCACCCTGTTTTCTTATCCCCTGATATATCTTTTTGAAAAACTTTTCGGTTTCATCACTGATGTTACGCTGGTTGAACTTTCAAATACCAACAACAAGCTGCTCAGGGAATTGTCGCTCAAAGCGCCGGGAACATTCCAGCATTCACTTCAGGTGGCCAACCTTGCCGAGGATGCCATATACGAGATTGGCGGCAATGCACTCATGGTGCGCACCGGTGCCTTATACCACGATATCGGCAAAATGGATATGCCCATGTATTTCGTCGAGAATCAGTCGGGTGGCATCAACCCGCATGATGACCTCACCAACGAGGAAAGTGCCAGGATCATCATCAGCCACGTGATCAAGGGCATCGAAAAGGCCAAACGGCATAAGCTGCCCGAGCAGATCATCGATTTCATCCGTACACATCATGGCACGCGCAAGGTGGAGTACTTCTATACCCTTTACAAGAATGAAACGCCGCAGGCTGAGATCGACGACGACGAGTTCACCTATCCGGCCCCCATACCTTTTTCGAAGGAAACCGCCGTGGTGATGATGGCCGATTCCGTCGAGGCTGCCTCGCGCAGCCTGAAGGAGATCAGCCCTGTTAAGATCGACGGGCTCGTTGAAAAGATCATCAACCGGCAGGTAGAAACAGGGCAGTTCGTCAATGCCGCCATCACACTGAAGGATATCTCCCGTATCAAGAAGTTATTCAAGAAGAAACTGATGACCATCTACCACGTGAGAATTGAATATCCCGAAGGGGTTTGACTTGATCTCAGTGCTAATCTTCGGTTATCCGCGTGGCACCCCTAAGGGGCGCATTTTTACTCCTGTATGCTAAGCTATCAACGTGGCATCCCTATGGGCTGCACCTTCCCAAATATGTAGTGATATCCTCAAGCCAAAAAAATCGGATCCACTTTTACAACATCTTATCCCATTTCCCTCATTCTTATTCTCATCCTTATTCCTTATTCCTTGTTCCTTGTTCCTTGTTCCATGTTCCATGTTCCATGTTCTCAGAGTTTTTCCGCGGCAAACGGGCCTTCGTTGAAGAGCAGGTCGATGATGCTGAGATCGGGAATGAAACCATATCTGTCTTCAAATACCTGGTGGTAAGGTTTCGCAAGGGCTCTGCTGAAGGTTTTTTTTGGTGAAATGTCGTTCCTCAGGTCGGTCATCCCCTCCGGGCAATGATGAAAATCAGCGGTCGGTCCGATACTGGTTTTAATGTGCAGCATGCTGAATATGGCCCTGCAGATCTCCATATTCAGGTCGAGCAGGAAACGATATTGCTTCTCAAAAATAAATTCCATCCCGTCCTTGTAATAAAGATAAAATGGCGAGTTGCTGTAGGCAGCGTCGATGCTGCGCCGGTGCAGGCGCTGCCAGGGCTCATCGTAACAGATCTCGATATCTTTTGTCCTGGTATGCCTTCCGTCGACTTTCCTTACCGGGATGCTCAGGGTGAGCGCCCCGTTGGCCGTCATGATCCGGCAGCGGTTGCGGTAAGTCTGTTTCGGATAGGTCTCGTGGGCTTCGATCAATACCTTATCGGCCATGGCAGCTTCGCTGATCCAGGAGACGGGGGGCAGGTAGGCTGTCGACAGCAGGACGGTTTCCATAAGGCAAAATTAAAAAAAGCGGCCTGTACGGACCGCTTTTTATGAAGTCATTTTTTTAGGCATCAGGCCAACAGGAAGAGCATCGTTGCTCATTGTGCCTGTCATATCCATTCCATGCTCCGGGCAGGGATGAAAAACCTAGTTTTTCTTTTCCTCGCCGAGAAGCACTTCTTCGATCACCTGTTTAAAGGTGTCCTTGGGCAGTGCACCCTGCGCCATTTGAGGCTGTCCGTCCTTGGGACAGAACAGCAGCGAAGGAATGCTGCGGATGCCAAAGGCTCCCGCCAGCTCACGTTCTGCCTCGGTGTCGATCTTGTATATGTTGATCTTGCCCTTATATTCTTCTGCAAGTTCTTCCAGGATTGGGGCTACCATCTTACATGGCTGGCACCAGTCGGCATAAAAATCGATCAGGCAGGGAAGGTCGCCTTCATATTTCCACTCTTTGTTTTTTTCGAAGTTAAACACCTTCTGAAGGAAGGTTTCTTTTGTCAAATGTTCCATTTATTGAATCTTTATATGATGATTTACTCGTTTTATTCGGTTTCGGCAGGCTTCAGCAGAAAGTCGTCGATGGCACTCTTGAAGGTTTCCTTTGGCAGGGCACCCGTCGACATCTGCGGCTTTCCTTCCATGGGGATGAAAAGCACGGCAGGGATGCTCCTGATGCCAAATACAGAAGCCAGCTCGCGCTCAACCTGCGTGTCGATCTTGTAAACATAGATTTGACCCTTATATTCCTCTGCCAGTTCTTCCATGATGGGGGCGATGAGTTTGCACGGCTTGCACCAGTCGGCGTAAAAATCGATGATGGCCGGCTTGTCGCCCTTGTATATCCATTCCTCCCTGTTGGTTTCATAATCCATCACCCTTTCGATGAACAATTCTTTGGTGAGATGGATGGTCTTCCCCTCCTCAACCGTCGACTTTTCAGCACCTGTGGCCTGCTCTGCCTGAGCTTTGGTTTCGGTGGAGTTGCTGCAGCTGACCGCCACAATGACCGCCAGCAGAAATAATGCTGTTCTTAAATTCTTCATTGAATGTACATATTTAAATTGGTTTGCAAATATACGTATATTTTTTAAATCGCAATATTATCACTTTTGCTATCTTTGTCAAAAACTGTTCCAAAATATATTCTGGTTTAGCCTGTGATGAAAAATTTGTTTTCGCATATTGATCATAAAAAGTTTGATGAGCTTTATGCCACTGAAGATCAATGTCTTGCATTCCTGTCGGAGATTAAGTGGCAGAACGGCTTTGTGTGCCGGAAATGCGGACATACCAGCTACTGCAGCGGCAAGAAACCTTATTCCCGCAGGTGTACCAGGTGCAAGACGGACGAATCGGCCACCGCCCACACCGTTTTTCACGGCTGCAAATTTCCGCTTCCTTTGGCTTTCAGGCTGATGTACCATGTTTGTCAGCGGCCTGACATCTCTTCCTATGAGCTGGCGCGGATGCTGGAAACAAGGCAG
>CAZHYA010000289.1:0-507 GCA_964536525.1 uncultured Bacteroidales bacterium
GCCGAACGATATCAACGACCAGCGCAGGTTCAGGGAATACGGGACCAACCTCTACGTGATCCTGGGACGGCAGGGCGGGATAGCCCCCGGATCAGAAACGGAAATTTTCGTCAGCTGGAACCATGAGGTGGTGATGCACGGCATCCGCAACGGGGCCTTCACCGACTCGGCATTCTTCATCGGCTACTGGTACCCGCAGCTGGCCGTATACGACGATGTGTACGGCTGGGACCGCGAAGACTACACCGGCAATCAGGAAACCTATAACGAGTTGGGTACCTATGCAGTGGAAATCAACCTCCCGCCCGACTATGTTGTATGGGCTACGGGCGACCAGCTGAACGAAGTGGATGTTTTTGCGGAGCAGATGCTGGACCGCATCAACAGCTCAAGAAACGCATCCGAAACCATCCGAATCCTGACCCCTGAAAGCTACAGCGGCAGCGGCATCTTCCGCGAAAGCCATAAAGGGACCTGTAAGGTCAGGGCGGAGAGTGGCCCCGACGT
>CAZHYA010000289.1:525-3658 GCA_964536525.1 uncultured Bacteroidales bacterium
CCATCAGCCCTGCTGCCGGCGAAGGAAAGCAGGTATGGATCAATGCCGTTTACCCGCCCGATGCCCTTACCTTCAACAAGGTTGCCGATGTGGCACACCAGGGTATCGCCTACCTCTCGGAGGTCTTCCCCGGCATCCCGTATCCTTTCAACAAGCATATCTCCTTCAATGGCATCCATCATGTGGCGGTGGAATACCCCATGATGGCCAACAACAGCGACCATGCCTCGCCCGAGATGTATACCGAGCTCACCGTCCACGAGATCGCACATAATTACATTCCTTTCTACATGCTCAGCAACGAGCGCAGGCACGCCTGGATCGACGAAGGCTGGGTGAAGCTCATCGGTGAGATGCACGGGGAAACCCTCGGGGTGGCCAGGGCCGACAAGGAAGCCCTCAACACCATGCAGATGTATGAACGTTTTGCCGGAACCTCCGACGATGTGCCCCTCATCGTGCCCAGCGGTTTCATGACCGTGACCCATAATTTCTACCACTCCTATCCCAAGGCCGCCAATGCCGACAAGTTCCTGCTCGACCTGTTGGGGAAGCCACTGCTGGTGCACATGATTGGCCTGGGAAGGGAAACATCCCACCCCCTATGATTTCTTCTACTTCATGGACGGGCTCATAGGAGAAGACCTCTCCTGGTTCTGGCAGCCCTGGTATTTTAATTTCAGCGCCCCCGAACTTGGTATTGCCGCGACCGGTGAGGAAGGCCGTGTGCTCATCACCAACAACGGGGGGCTACCCCTGCCGGTGAAGCTGACGGTGGTCTATGATGATAAGAGAGAACAGGTGATCGAAAAGAGCCTGTGGGAATGGTCAGGAGGGCAGCAGGCCATTGCCGTCGAAATCCCGGATCATGAGCATGCGGAGATGATATACCTGGGAGCTCCGGAAATACCGGATATCGAAGAGGGGAACAATGTGCTGGTTGTGGGAACACTTGCCGATCAGCATCCGTAAAGGTTTTCCAGGCTGATGGACCAGGGCTTTCCGTCGCCGGAATGCATGAACCCTTCCAGGTCGATCACATGCCTTAACGTTGATCATGAGCCTTTTCATGATGCAGCATAATTTATATGCCAAGTGATCAAGGATTGAAATCCAATTCAATGTATCCGTCCTTGCCAAAACCTGTCTGGAAATACATCATGGGCTTTTCATCCAGCAGCATGATGGAGGTGCCGTAGGTTTCGCCATTCAGCACGGGATGCTCGGGCGGCTCCCTGAGCCTCAGCAGTTGCTGTATAAAAGGAACGCTCACCGAGGTATCGTTTGCGGCGATGAGGTCGTAGAGCAAATAAAAACGCGGGCAGAAATAGGGATCATCTGTGGTTTTCCCGTATGCGGAAAGCAGGGTGATAAAGTTTTCGTTAAAGTCTCTGTTGGCAATGGCAAAGTTGGTGTGCAGGATGACTTGCTGTTCAGGAAAGGTAACATAGGTGCTGCACCCGCCTTTTGAGCATTCATAGCACCGGGCTTCCTTCCTGTCGCCCACGGTATAAGTCTGGGGGGTGGCATGCGCTATGCCCCTGAGAAAGGCGTCGATCTCGTTCATGTTGTTTTGTTCAAGGATCGTCCGCAGGATGAAGGCCACCGGCAGGCCGTCGTCGGAGGAATTGAGCATGGAGATACTGTTACAGGCAACGGCAACGCCCTGTCTTGCCATCCCGTTGATGCCGATCAGTCCCGGGACGGTCAGGATGAAAGCTTCCTTGCCGTTGGCCCTCTTCATGTGCAATATGGTAGGATAACCATGCAGGAAGAGGGGCGGGTCCATATTCTGTGAGACGATGGCCGGATGCTGCCCGTTGCCTGAGGTTGCGATGGCCGTGCACCTTTCGCGCGGCGGCCGCTGCGCATAGATATCCATTTCCTCGCTCATCTGGAAGGCCAGAATGGTTTTGTATGGAAGACCTGAGCCGTCGGCGATTCCCTTCACCTCGAGCAGCAGTTCGGGACAGGATTCTTCGATGGCTTCAACATGCTTTGTCGTTGAGAGGAACTGCTCGATCGCTGCTTCGTGCGACATCTGCCATTGCTCCTCCAGCAAGGCCTTCCACCTGCCTGTGATGACGGCGATCTCTTCTTTCAGTTCCTGTCCGTGGCGGTAACCGATCTCGTAGCTGCTGCCTTCGAGCTGCAGCACCCGCAGGGGATTGCCCTGTGGCGGAGTGGTTGGCATCTCCTGGGCTTGCAGCCCAGGCGGAATGTTTATGAAAAGAAAAAAAAGAAAAAGGATTTTGACGGGATATTTCATCGGAGCATGTTTTTAAGTTGAAGTTCAGAACTCCGTTATACCTGTAAAGATAGAACATTTGGCAGAACCCCTTTCCTGTCGATTTTGATTTCTGCCCGCGGATTGCTAATTTTACGCCCCTTAACCCAAAAATACATACGATGAAAAAGCTTTTCCCGATCCTTACCGCCCTTTCGATCATGATGCTGATTGCCGCCTGCCAGACGGAGCCGCGGAACACCTTTACCGATGCACGCGACGGGCAGCAATACAAATACGCGACCATCGGCAGCCAGACCTGGATGGCCGAGAACCTGCGCTTCAAGCCCGAAAGCGGCATCTACTGGGCTTATGACGATAAGGAATCCCGTGCCGATACCTTCGGTTACCTCTACGACTTCGAACGGGCCTGTGCCGTGTGCCCCGACGGCTGGCACCTGCCAACTCGTGCCGAATGGGACACCCTGATCAACCTCCTGGGCGGGAGCGAAGAGGCCGGCCTGGCCCTCAAGGCCGCCGACCCGCGCTGGAAGACCGACGACATGACCGGATATAACAGCACCGGATTCTCGGCCCTCCCCGAAGGGGTGCGACGCTACGACGGACGCTACTCCTACTTCAATAAGTACACTTATTTCTGGTCGTCGACCGACGGTCGCCAGGATGGCGAAGCCTGGTGCTACGCCCTCGACGGGCCCCAGAAGCGCATCTTCCGCATCAGCTGGGACAAGAATAATGCCCTCAGCGTGCGGTGTATAAAGGATGGCGGGGAATAATTGCGGGTACGGTTAGAGGCGATAGGCGATAGGCTATAGGCGTCGGGTGTCAGGCGTCAGGCGTCAGGCATGAGTTCGTAGTTCAGAGTTCATAGTTCAGATTTCAGAT
>CAZHYA010000290.1:0-3656 GCA_964536525.1 uncultured Bacteroidales bacterium
CGAGCCGGCTTTCTTCGAACAGACCGCGATGCCGGAGGCATCGCATATCATTGGCTCTTGCGTTCACCCCGTTCAAATGCGACCCCGCAGGGGTCGAATATTTTCCGCTGATCCGCGCCAAGAGTTCCCGATGCCTTACGCCTTACGCCTGACGCCTGACGCCCGATGCCTAATACCCGATGCCTTACGCCTGACGCCTGATGCCTGATGCCTGATGCCTGACGCCTGACGCCCGACGCCGCTCCATTCAATACAAGGGATACTTTACCTCGCAATGGTCACCCTGCGGGTGATCAGCTGTTCGTTCACCTGCAGTTTGAGGAAATATATGCCGTTATTCAGGCCTTTGCCGTCGACCCTGAGCAGGTGTTCGCCGGCGGCGAGCATGCCTTCGTCAGAGGTGTAAACAAGGCTGCCGAGGATGTTGTACATGCTCACCCTCACATGGCTCACCTCACTGGTGTTGACCACCACATTGGTGTAGTCGCTGAAAGGGTTGGGATAAACGTTCACATCGGCTTCGCCGGAAAGCTCTTCCACGGCCGTGCCTTCGTCGGTCTGGAAATCGGTGCTCCTGGAAGCTCCGAAATTGCCGATCCCCTGGAGGATGTAGTTGTTAGAGCCGTAATACAGGGCGAAGAACCCGGGGGTGTTCAGCCCGTCGCCGCCGGCATCGTAAACAAAGAAGCGGTAGCATGAAAGGTTGTCGAGCTCAAAGGTTTCCATCACGGTGAGGTTGGGCTCGCTGTAGGGGCCGCCCGAATACAGCACCGTCCCGTCGGCATCGAGAAGTTCCCAAGTCGTCTCGCCCGGCTTGTTGTCGGTCCTCAGGATCAGCCCCACCGTGGAGGGGACGATATCGGCAGCGGGAATGACCTGGCTGATGGTGTCGTTGAGCGGGTACTGGTCGGGGTTGCCGTTGGGGTTCTCCGAATAGATCTTCAGCATGTTCTCTTCCGCCGGGGCAAAAAGGATCTCGGGGAGCTGGATCTCTTCCTCTTCGAGGAAAGCCAGGCTGCCGGTCCAGTCGTAGGTGCCCACATCCCCGCCGTTCACCTGGTACCTGATGGTGATGGCGGTGAGGTCTTCATTGCCGTTGTTGCGTATCACGAAGGAAGGTTCCAGGCTGCCGGCACAGGATTTCTCCGGCAGGTTGGCCGCCTGCGAAAGGGAAGCGTCGTAGTCGTTGACATTGCCCATCTCGATGAGCTCCCGCTTGCCGGCGTTCAGCACCTGCTTGCTGCCATGCTCCTGCAGGAAGATCACGATCTCGCAATGCTCGGTCACCCAGCTGGGATCGAGCGAGAAGGTATAATTCTGCTCGATCACCGTATTGGTCGAAAAGTCGAGCTGTATGCCGTTGTGGTTGGGCAGCATCATCCTGTTCACGAAGTTGAGGTGGTTCTGCCCCTGCCAGAACTCGGGGATCTCCGACTCGGTGATGGCGCAGTGCAGCCTGATGTCGGAGCCGGCATAGGCCTCCACCATCTCGATGGTCACATCCACGTTAAAGTCGATCAGGCCCGAAGAGGTCCCCTCGATGTCGATGGAGAACGAAGACGGGATGGCGATCTTCTGGTTGTAGCGCGAAAGATATTGCGGATAGAGGCTCTGGCTGGCGCTGCCGCCAACGTATGCCGAGCCGCCGTCGAACACGGCTGTCGGGTATCCGGTGATGTTGTAATAGGCGTTCCGCGCGTTCGAGGCCGCGTTGGTATAGTCGTCGCCGTTATGGTTCTCGATGATGGCCACGTCGTGACCGTTGGCGATGAGGTCGTCGGCGCCCATGGCAGCACCGGGGCAGTAAGGGCACCAGGTGCCGGTGCCGATCTCGACCAGCACTTTGTCGCGGGGGATCTGCTGCGCGTAAACAAGCGTGAACCCGGTCAGGATCGCCAGGGTCATGGTAATGATTCTTTTCATAATGATTTGCTTATGGTTAGCTTTTTGTTTTGAATTTTATCGAATCTACAAAGTTATATATTTTTTTATGTAACCGACTCATCCATTCACCCTTTTTTCCCCCAACTCCCTTTTCCCCCTTTCCTTGAGTCGATGAACCTGCAACAAGGTTTACAGTAGACCGGATACATGGTATTTCTGCTGTCTGAATTACTTTGCGTGCCTTTGAGAATACTTTGGGAGCCTTTGTGGTTCAATAAATAAAAAAACCACAAAGGTCTCAAAGTTCAACACGAAGTTTCACAAAGACTTTTTCGGCAGCCTCCTGGCAGATGGCTGAGCACGACGCGACGGCAAGTTTGTTTTTTTACATATCCGTTTCCCTGAATTTATTAACTTTGCATCCTGAAAATAAATTAGAAACCAAATACAACATTGTCATGAAGAAACTTGTACTCTTAACATTCACCTTACTGTTTGCTGCCGCTGCATTTTCGCAGTCGCAGATCCTGCTGACCAACGAATTCGGGCCCACGAGCCTTGCGCCGAGCATCACCTTCAACGGGGCTCCCGGCGACAATGACATCGTGAGCCATGTAACGGTGACCAACACCGGCACCACCAACGTCACCATCAAGGTCGCAAGGGAACAGCTGTTCATCGTTGATGGTTCGATGAACCAGTTTTGCTGGGACGGCGTTTGCTTTTCTCCCACAACGGATACTTCTGCGACATCCATGACCCTCGCTCCTGGCGGATCGACCGAAGAGTTTTCGGGGCATTACGTGCCGCAGGGGACTGAAGGCGTGTCGATCGTGAAATACACCTTTTACGATGTAAACAACCCTGCCAATGCCTCCTCTGTGATCGTACATTATAACAGCCTCTTCTCCCTTTCTACCGAAGCCGGTGTAGCCGTTTCGGACCATATCAGGCTGCTCAGCGGGACCGTCGACGATCCCATCAGCGGCGTGATCAAGGTACACAACCATGCTTCAGTACCGCTGAACTTCATCGCCCTGAAGGGTGCACAGATCGTGCTTCCCGGAACGCAGAACTGGTTCTCGTTCGGTGGCGTTGAGTACCCGGCCGGCGTCGACACCTCGGGCCTCGTGCAGATCCCTGCCACCACCATCGACGAAAGCTTCGAAGCCACCTACGATGCCGACGGCGTGGTGGGCACCTCACAGGTGGTGTACGTCTTCCAGGACCCGACCAACCTGGCCAGCTATGCCATCATGATGTTCACCTATGATGCTGCCGGCACGGGCATCAGCGATGAGATCCTCGCCAACACGGAGTTCTCCGCCGCATACCCCAACCCGGCCGAAAGTTTCGTTTCTTTCGATTACGACATCCCGGCAGGGGTTGAAAGGGCCGAGATCGTACTGACCAACCTGCTGGGCTCCGTAGTCCGCGTGAGCATGCTGGAAGGGATGAACGGCACCGCCCGCATCGACCTGTCGGGCCTCAACGGGGGCATCTACTTCGCCACGCTGAAGCTGAACGACCAGATCGCCACATCACAGAAAATACTCGTGCGCTGATCAAACACATGAAACAGAAAAAAGAAGCTGTCTCAAAAGTTTAGGGATGGTAATTTTGCCGTCTGATTACTTTGCGTGCCTTTGAGAATACTTTGCGAACCTCTGTGGTTCAATGAATTAAAAATAACCACAAAGCTCACAAAGGGCAACACTAAGTTTCACAAAGACTTTTGAGACAGCCTCTTTTTTATACATCTGTCTTATGTT
>CAZHYA010000291.1:0-3647 GCA_964536525.1 uncultured Bacteroidales bacterium
AAGCCGAAAGAACATTACCACCGTCTAAGACGGTGGGTTATTAATTTGAACTTAACACTTATTTCGTCTTATCCGGATACGGCGGTATGGGTAGTTCGTTCTTATAGTCGTATTCCTTCATCTGTTCGAGGATCACCTCTATGGCCTTGTTCAGCTGCTGGTCTTCGCCGGCATATTCCTTTGCCGGGTCGTTATCGACCACGATATGGGGTTCGACGCCATAGCCCTCGATCACCCAGCCTTCGCCATTGATCCCGTATGGCGCAAATTCAGGACGCATAAGCTGCCCGCCGTCGACAAAGGGTATCGGGCCGCGTATGCCGACCACGCCTCCCCAGGTGCGCACGCCGATGATGGTGCCCAGTTCGAGGGCTTTAAACTGGTATGGGAAGAGGTCGCCGTCGGAAGCCGAATAATTGTCGACGAGCATGACCTTTGGCCCAACAAATACCTGTGTGGGCCTTGTTCCCGGCTCCGTATTCCTGGCCATCGACATAAGTACCAGCTCCCGCTGCAGCCGCTCAATGATCATGGGAGAAACGTTTCCGCCTCCATTGCCACGATCGTCGATGATGAGGCCTTTCTTGTTGAGTTGCGGATAGAAATACTTTACAAACTCATTCAGCCCCGCTGCGCTCATATCCGGAATATGGATATACCCCACCTGTCCGTCGGTGGCCTCGCTCACCTTGCGGATGTTATCCTGCACCCAGGTGTAATAATAAAGGTTTGACTCATCGTCCACTGGCTTGACGATCACCTTGCGGCTGCCTTCGGCTTCAGGCTCTGAATTGACCGTAAGCTCGACCTGCTTGCCTGCTTTGCCCAGCAGGGATGCATAGATGTCGCCCATCTTGTCGGCCGGCTCCCCGTTCACTGCAATGATATAATCGCCTTCACTCACATCAACGCCAACTTCGGTAAGTGGCGAGCGTGTTCCGGGCACCCAGTTCTCGCCCATGAGGATCTCGTCGATGCGATAATATCCCGACTCGTGGCGGATGAGCTTTGCGCCCAGCAAGCCTGTGGCGATCCTGTCCGGCTCAGGCTTGTCGCCACCGCTGATATAGGCATGACCGATGTTGATCTCGCCGATCATCTCGCCAATAATATAATTAAGGTCGTTGCGGTTGTTGACATAGGGCAGCAGCACTGCGTACTTGTCGCGGATGGTTTTCCAGTCGAGTCCGTGCATGTTGGGAGCATAGAAGAAATCGCGCATCTGGCGCCAGGCCTCGTTGAAGATCTGGTTCCATTCCGCGCGCAGGTCGACCCACGTCTTCATGCCGGAAAGGTCGAGAAAATCCTCAATCTTTACCGTTGAGGACGGAAGGTCGATCACGGCCCATTTCTGTCCCTGCGATACCATCACCTTTTTCTTATCAGCCGAGATCAGGAATATCCGCAGTTTACCGATCTCTGTTTCCTTTTTCTTGTCAAGATCATACATCTTCACCAGAGCACCGTTGCCACCCGATTTGGTATAGGAGTAATACACCTTGTCTCCGATAACATTGATATTCCAGTAGTTGCCTGCATCGATGGGCAGATCGATGATCCTTCCGGCAATGCCGTCGAAATCGATCTTCACAAGTTCATCTTCCTTTTCTGCCTTCTCGTCTTTTCCTGCGTCTTTTCCCTTTTTTCCATCGACATTTTCCTTGTCAACATTTTCGGCTTTTATTTTCACTTCATCATTTTCAGGTTCAAAGGGGTTCTCGGTATCCTTCTGCAGGGTGACAAAATATATGCCGGCCATGTCGGTGTAGGCATGGTTCCATTCGGTGTTGCTGTAGGTAGGATTGAAGTCGCGGTTCGACACGAAGAACAGGTATTTCCCATCGTCGCTGAAGGTTGCGCCTCCGCAATCGTACCAGTTGTCGGTAACGGCCTGCTTCTCGCCTGTTTCCAGGCTATAGACCCAGACTTTGGTCACCGCCCTGTTTTCCGGGAGCGTATAGGTGATCCAGCGGCTGTCGGGCGACCAGGAGTAATCCCTGATCTCCCAGCTTTTGCCCTTGTCGACCTGCGTCACCTCGCCGCTTTTCACATCCAGGTATTGCAGACGCAGCATTTTGTCAGACCACAGCAGTTTTTTCCCATCGGGCGACCAGACGGGATTGTATTTGTAGGTGTCGCCATTTTTTGTGATCTGCACGGGTTCGCCCGTACCATCCTGATTGATGATATAGATCTCATCTTCGCCACTCACATCGGAGATGTAGGAGATATACTTCCCGTCGGGCGACCATTCCACGTTACGGTCGTTCACACCGCAGGAGGTTGTCAGGTTACGGGTAATACCAGATTTTACGGGGACGGTATACACATCACCCCTGGCCCCGAAAACCACCCTTTTGCCGTCGGGGGCGATGGCAAAGGTTGATATATTCTCGCTGGCATCCTTGAGCTCGCTGCGGCCCGAGGCAAAGTCGTCGGCAATTACCACCTCGATCTTGCTGATCCGGCCATCGTCGAGCCCATAGGTATATAAAAAGCCACCATTCTCGTAGATGATGGCCTCATCGCCCAGCGACGGGAACTTGATATCAAATTCTGTATAATCCGTAAGCTTTTCCGTTGTGCCGTCCTCCGTATCATATACGAAAAGGTTCATGGTGCGGTCGCGATCCGACAGGTAATAGATCTTTGTTCCATGCCACATGGGGAAGATGTCCTGGTGCACATTATCCGTGATATTTTCGTGGGTCTTGGTTTCAAAGTCGTAGATCCACACATCGTCGGCCATCCCGCCCTGGTAGTATTTCCAGGTACGGAACTCCCTGAAGACCCTGTTATAGGCCAGCTTCTTGCCATCGGGCGAATATGAGCAAAAGCCTCCCGAAGGCAGGGGCAGTTCATCCGACAAACCGCCATCTTTCGACACCATGAACAGTTGTCCCTTGAAGGAGTTAAACGATTGTTTTCTGCTTCGATAAATGATCTGGTCGTTGTCTTTCCATGTCATCACGATATTGTTGGGTCCCATGCGGTCGGAAATATCATCTCTTCCCAGTGTGGCAGTATAGGTTGCCCTGAAGGGCACACCCCCTTCGGCCGGCATCACGTACACCTCGGTATTGCCATCGTACTGCCCGGTAAAGGCAATGTATTTCCCGTCGGGTGAAAAGCGGGCAAACATTTCGTAACCATCGGCATCGTTGGTCAGCTTGCGGGCAATGCCACCATTATTGCCAACGGTGTAAAGATCGCCGGCATATGAAAATACGACCTGCCCACCGTGGATGGCAGGGAAGCGCAGGAGCCTGGCCTCATCTTGTGCCAGGAGCCCGAGGGCCATTGCAAAAGCAAAAAAGAAAAACGTAATTTTTTTCATAATATCATGTTTTGATTAGAATTTGCGACTTTGTTTGCCAAATTGGTGCCAAAAAGTATAAACATCTTGGATACAGCCAAATACATATCAAGAAGTTGTTCCCATCCACCGCTGATGTCCGTTGATGCACACAGCCCGTTCATTAACGGACAGCTCACACCTTCACCAGGGTGTGATCATCTCCGAGATAAAGCAGGTATTTCTCCACATCATTAAATCCCATTTCGGTAAGCAGCAGCCCATAGCGTTCGATCTGCCTGATATGCTTTTCCTCCTTCTTTCCTGTTTTATAGTCGGTCACCATGCCTTT
>CAZHYA010000292.1:0-3596 GCA_964536525.1 uncultured Bacteroidales bacterium
ATTCCCGGCCATGCTATTGCAGCTATTGTAATGAAATGACACCGGGTACTGAAGACCTCCTGCCCGGCTTCATCCACCAGCGATACCCTCCCGATATAATAATGGTTACCCGGCGTGGCAGGCCTGATGCGCGGGTAGCCCTGGTAATCCTTTAGTGTTGATGAGGGCATCCAAAGCATGTTTATTTCACCTTTATCAGGAAATGAACGTATGCTCATGTACTCCGAAAAACCTTCCTCCGGGTATTTTTCCAGCTTCAATTGGTCGAGCAGGTAATCCGGTACGGTGCTGATGGGCTCTATCTCAAGCCTGGCATACAGTTTTGCATCGCCATATTTGCCGCCATGACCCCAGTAGTTAATGATCCCGCTAAGGTCAAGACCGGGGTGCCAGGCATCCTTTATCTTCACGCGTAAGGGGATCTGCTCCCCTGCGCTGATGATCCCTTTGCCTTCATACGCATTCTCAAGCGACGCGAAGATGATGTTCAGACCGACAGATACCCTTGCCTCCATGGGGACAGGCATGTGGGCAGTTTTTATTTCGATGCGTTGGGTCAGGGGTTGAGCCGGCACGGAGCCTGCATGATAATAATATTGCACCCCCGTCCAGCCACCGGCGTCGGTGAGTACCGTGAGTGCTGACCCTTCATTGCCCCCAGCATCGCGCAGCATGCCCACCGTGTCGCTGTTGTCAAGCGTAAATGTAACTTCCGTGTAGGGGAGGGACTTCAGGTTGTCATCTTCCACATAAACCTTGATATTTGCGGGGAAACGCCTGTCGGGAGGGATGATGCAATTCTCCGAAACGATTCCCGGAGCCGGCTCTGCAAACACCATGCTCCTGTCCGATCTGAAATTGATATAGGCAATATCTTCAGTGTTATAGGTTTCGCTGCTGACAATGACGGAACTGGCATCACGCGACCATAGTTGAAGTTTACTGAGCAATATGGTGTTGGGTGCGGTGTAGGTTACGCTTGCCATGCCGTTGGCATCGGTAACGGCAGTAGCGGAAGAAAGCGAACCCTTGCTGACCCCGTCCGTCTCGGGAATATTAAACTCCAAAACTTCCCCTTCAACCGGGCTTCCCGGTTTATTGCTGTTCGGGTCGTATGAGTATAGTATTGCAGAAACCTGTGCTTGCGATTTTCCGTCGGGCAGCAGGCTTTTAGGGCTGACTGAAGCCTTGATGGCATATTCGCTTTCAAAGGTTTCTTTTTCCGGCATCCCCGCTTTCGTTGCAATGAAACTGATCCCCGGGGATGTCATTTTCCTGGTGTCTGTATAGATCTGCCCGTCGCTGATGACCGCGTAATAATCGTTGTAATCTGCGAAATAATAAACCCCGCTGGCCGATCTTCCTTCCTTGTCGACATCGGTTTGAACTACGGAACCTTCGATGCGGTCGAATGAAACCTGCCATTCGCCATCAACAAATTTTGCCCTTCCGCCGGTGGAATTGAAGACATACTTCTGGTAAGTCAGGTTTTCGCTGAGAACTCCTCCTGGATATTCCATATGGAATGGTTCCCTGAAGAGGGAGTCGGCATGGAGCTTGACAAAATAGAATGTAGGTTTTTGAAATAGCTTGTTTTCTATTTCTATGCTCACGGGGCCGCTGATTGTTTCGTTAAGAAAGTTAAGCGTGAGAACGCCCTTATAGATGCCGGAAACATCATCCTGCTCCTGGGCGTCCATGCGGCCATGCAGAAATAAGATCAATAAGATGAGAATGGGAAAGTTTAACACGTAGCTGTGCTTCCTGTAAGGGGTTGATAGCTTAGAGGCCATGAGTCGGGTGGAGTTAAGGATTATTATTCTGTATCGGATCTTTTATGCACCTGATGCTTAAAAAATTATTCTCATTCATGCCTGAGATTTCCACCTGGAGGCTGTCTTTGTTGATCACCAGGGAGGAAAATGTTCTTCTGCCCACCAGAGTCGACGACCACCAGTGGCCCTGTTGGCCCATGCCGGAAAAAGGCTCCAGCCCGGAAGGCGACATCATCCCGCCCATAAGCGCATGGAACCCGGTTACACTGTCATTTTGGAGCTTCAGGCCACATGAGTCCATTCCGCCGGTATGATCGATCAGTTGCTGCCAGTCTTCGAAAGAGGGGACCCTCCAGCCTTCGGGACAGAGATTGCCTTCGGTAACGGCATGATGGTTATATAAATTTCCGTAGCTAATGCTGTTGCTGTCGTTGTTATCGTAAACTGCAAACATCCCCTCTTCGGCAGGATTGAGGCGGCTGGATCCCATATCACGACCGATCGGTGTTCCGGTGTTGAAATGCGTGACCTTAAGGTTTTCGCCCATCCAGTATTGTTCTCCGATCTTTACAACCTTATAGGTATTGCTGTCAATGTCAGTGAGTATATTAACGCAGGGATCAGCATCCTCCTGGTTTCCGATTGTGGTGGCCTCCTGTGCATGTTGGTTGCAGGAAAAGGCAAGCAGTAGAAGAAGAAGGACAATTGAAAGATATGGTAAAGTATTGATTTTTTTTGTCATCGTCAGCGGTTTTTAAGTTGCATGATATTTCGAAAGCGAAAGTGAAACGATTGGCATTTCAAATATAGACGAAAAACCTTACTGCCCATCAGGCCTGCGAAATTTTTTCCGGTTGTTTGCGGCCGTGATGCAATGGTCGGAAATCCCGGTGATAATGGAATATGGAATATGGAAAATTGAAAAAGGGAAAAGGGAAAGGAATAATGTTAGGTTCTTGGGACGATAAGACTGTGGGACTGGGGAATTTTTAATTTTTAATGTTTAATTCTTAATTAGCCCCTGAGGTTTCGGGGCAAGCACTGAAACAATGAAACACTGAAACAATGAAACACTGAAACCTTATCCCTGCAAAAATGTCAGCCTTTCGGCCCTTATCTGTAATGCTTTCCAAATAACATGCTTTGGCACATAAGTTGATTTTCTCCCTGAAAAAATTACCATGATAGAAGTAAGATCGTACGCCGAATTGCTTGAAAAGATCGGCAAACAGGATAAATCATACCTGCTGTTGTATAAGAAGGGATCGGAGCAGAGCGACTGCGCCTATGAAAATTTGTCAGCGGCGCTGAAGGAGCATAATGATGTGGATGCCTTTGTGGCCGACACCAACATCGTCAGGGATATCCACCCCCGTTACCAGGTCACTTCGGCACCGACCCTGGTGATCTTCGAGAAAGGTGAATTCCGCAACGTGGTGAAAGGCTGCCACCATCCCGGCTTCTTCCATTCGATCTTCGAGAATGCCTTTGTGGCGGTGAATGCCGATCCCGATAAGCCTGCAAAGAGCGTAACGGTATACTCCACCCCCAGCTGCAGCTGGTGCAACACCCTGAAGACGTATCTCCGTAAAAACGGGATCCGCTATACGGATGTGGATGTTTCGCGCGACCAGTCGGCAGCCGAAGAGATGGTTCGCCGCAGCGGGCAGCAGGGCGTTCCCCAGACCGACATCAACGGGGAGATCATCGTGGGCTTCGACAGGGCCAGGATCGGCAGGCTGCTCGGGATCAGCGAAAACAACTGATATCAGGTATCAGGTCCCGATTCCCGGTTCCCGGGATCGCGGATCCACGAAAAAC
>CAZHYA010000293.1:0-308 GCA_964536525.1 uncultured Bacteroidales bacterium
GGACTGAAAATAGAGGGATGCTGCTCCGCCACAAGCTGAACCACCCTGGCTGTACGCAGTGCCATGATGCCCTTCTGCGCCATGCACAGGCGATAGGCATCCTCAAACAATGCCGGTTGCTGCCTGATGATGTCTACGGCCATGTCGGCCGCGGCACGCGAACTGTCGAAAAGGATCTCTTCAATTTTCATGGGTCTGATCAGGTTCAGGGTTCAGGGTGCAGGGTCCAGGGGATTGTCATATTGCATATTGTATATTGCATATTGAATATTGAATACTTGTTGATGGTTGCCGGATGTTCCACTCCT
>CAZHYA010000293.1:318-2368 GCA_964536525.1 uncultured Bacteroidales bacterium
AAAGCCATTAAGTCGGCCTGACAGCGCAAATATATTTTTAAATTCCCACTTCTGAATAATTATTAAATTTGCACAAATTTAAATTCCATGATGGATCTTACGGAAATATTGTCGATTTCGGGAAAGCCGGGGTTATACAAGATGATGACGCATACCAAGAATGGCATGTTGGTGGAATCCCTGCACGACAACAAGCGTTTCCCGGTGTTTGCCCACGAGAAGGTCAGCTCGCTCGAAGAGATCAGCATCTTCACCGAAAACGAAGATATCCCCCTGAAGGAGGTCTTTAAAAAAATATTTGAACTGCTGGAAGGGGAGAAAGCCTTGAGTCATAAGTCGCCGGGCGAGGAACTAAAAGATTTTTTCGAAGATGCCATTCCCGACTACGACAAGGAGCGGGTGTATGTTTCCGACATCAAAAAGGTGATCCAGTGGTATAACATCCTGCATGAAATGAAGATGCTGGATTTTACTGAAGAAGAGATAGAGGAAAAGTCTGAAGGTGAGGACGAAGATACAGGTGATAAAAAAGAAAAAGCATAACCGACGATCCCCCCGGCTTCCGGGGGGATTTTTTATAGATCGATGAAGAGGATAGAAGACTTAACCGTTAAGGAGGTCAGGTGGCTCAACAGCAGCTCCTACGTGCTTGTGCTGAAAGGTTCTGACGCAGTGCCGGACATCAGTCCCGGCAATTTTGCAGAGATCAGGGTCGACGGCCATCCTGATGTTTTTTTACGCAGGCCTTTTTCCTATCTCGACTACGACGCAGATGAAAAAACCGTCAGCTTCTTCGTGAAGGCCATTGGCAAAGGCACAAGGAAACTGGGTACCCTCGCCAAAGGCGATGTGGTGAATCTGATCCACCCCCTGGGAAACGCCTTCAGCATCCCCGAAGCGAAAAAAGTGCTCATTACCGGTGGAGGCTCGGGCATCGCCCCGTTCATCATCCTTGGCAGGGAGTTGAAAAAGAAAAACAACCATATCCACATCCTTACCGGTGGCCGCACGGCCGAAGATATCCTGTTCACGGAAGAATTCAGTGGATACGGCGAGG
This sequence comes from uncultured Bacteroidales bacterium, assembly GCA_964536525.1. GTDB lineage: Bacteria > Bacteroidota > Bacteroidia > Bacteroidales > B18-G4 > B18-G4. The sequence continues at coordinate 1,376 of CAZHYA010000293.1, forward strand.
TGTTCTGCACCACCGAAGACGGCAGCCTGGGTGAAAAGGGATTGCTCACGCAGCACAGCATCTTCAATGGCAGGGACTTCGATTATGACATGATCTACACCTGCGGCCCGGAGGGGATGATGAGGGCAGTGGCCCGCCTCGCCCACGAAAGGCAGGTGGAGTGTGAAGCATCGCTCGAGAACCTCATGGCCTGCGGTTTCGGGGTATGTCTCTGCTGTATACAGGAAACCACCCGCGGCAATCTGTGTGTGTGCACCGAAGGGCCCGTGTTCAATATCAAAGAACTGAAATGGCAGACCTGAACATAAAGATCCACAACCTGGAACTGAAGAACCCGGTCACCACGGCCTCGGGCACCTTCGGCTATGGTGAAGAGCTCAGCGATTTCTTCGACCCGGCATTGCTCGGCGGCATCTTTATCAAGGGGCTCACCCTGAAGAACAGGGATGGCAACGCCTACCCGAGGATGGCAGAAACGGCCAGCGGGATGCTGAATGCAGTGGGCCTGCAAAACAAAGGCATCGACCATTTCATCGAAAATATATACCCCCGCATCAGCACCATCGGCACGCACATCATCGCCAACGTGAACGGGTCGACCGTTGAGGAATATGTCGAACTCACCGAACGGATCAACGAGCTGGAGCATATCCCGGCCATCGAGCTCAACATCTCCTGCCCGAACGTGAAGGAAGGGGGCATGGCCTTCGGGGTGAGTTGTCCGTCGGCTGTCGCGGTGACCGATGCCGTGAGAAAGGTTTATGACAGGACCCTGATCGTGAAACTTTCACCAAACGTGACAGACATTGCCGAAATGGCCAGGGCCGTGGAGGGTGCCGGCGCCGATGCCGTATCTCTGGTAAATACTTTCCTGGGGATGGCCATCGACGCCGAAAGCCGCAAGCCCCTGCTTTCGACCATCACCGGCGGGCTCTCGGGCCCCGCCATCAAACCCATCGCACTGCGCATGGTGTGGCAGGTTCACAAGGCGGT
>CAZHYA010000293.1:2378-3586 GCA_964536525.1 uncultured Bacteroidales bacterium
CAAAAACGCAAACCGCTCCTCGGCAACATCAGCGGCGGCTTAAGCGGCCCGGCGATCCGTCCGGTCGCGGTCAAGATGGTCTACGATGTGGCGCGCGCGGTCAAGGTCCCGATCATCGGCATGGGCGGGATCATGAACACCACCGACGCCATAGCGTTCCTCCTGGCCGGCTCATCAGCCGTGCAGGTCGGAACGGCGAGTTTCATCGACCCGCAGGCACCCGTGAAGATCATCCATGGCATAAGCGATTATTTAGAAAGGCATGGGATAAAGGAAGTAAAGGATCTTATTGGGGCCCTCGATGATCTGACAACATCCGGCTAAAATAATTCTTACCCCTGCAGCAAATTTTTTTATTAATTTCACCATCTACATTTCATCGTATGAAGTCGCCCGTTTCGAACGAACCCATGCTGGTGCTTGAACTTGCAGGCATCGAGGTAGACTATTGTCCGCTTACACAAGGTATCTGGCTGGATGCCGGGGAGCTGGAGGCCCTCTATGAAGACAGTCATGCTGCCGCCAGACTGATCGCTTCGTTCGTGCCCGATCCCTCAAGCAGGGAGAAAAAGGTAAGATGCCCCATATGCAACAGGAAGATGGAGAAGGTGCGTGTACGCGATACCGTGATCATCGACCGCTGTATCAAAGACCACGGACTGTGGTTCGATGAAGGAGAGCTTTTGCAGGTGCTCGAAATGGAGGCCGGTGAACAGGAAGAAAAGATCATCAACCTGCTGAAGGAAATGTTCAGACATAATCTTAAAAAATAACTTTAAATACCTTTAAATCAACCACTATGATACCCTTAATCATCATCCTGGCCATTATCGCCATCCTGGTACTCTGGCTCATCGGCATCTTCAACTCGCTGATCCGCCTGCGCAACCAGGTAAAAAATGCCTGGTCGCAGATCGATGTGCAACTTAAGCGCCGCCACGACCTTATCCCCAACCTACTTGAGGCCGTGAAAGGCTACATGAAGCACGAACGCGAAACGCTCGAGAACATCACGGCCTATCGCAGCCAGGCCATGAATGCCACCACCGTGGGCGAAAAGGCCAAGGCAGAAGGCTTGCTCGGCGGTGCACTCGGACAACTACAGGTGGCCGTGGAGGCCTATCCTGACCTGAAGGCCAACCAGAACTTCTTAAGGACGAGCGAAAATTCGCTGAGAAGCTAAGCACTGCTTCACGCAAAGAAAGCGA
>CAZHYA010000294.1:0-3555 GCA_964536525.1 uncultured Bacteroidales bacterium
AAATTTCTATCCTTGTATTATTCAAATAATATTATAACATACTTAATTTTAATAGGCCAACACCATCATGCAGTCGGCCTTCTTCAAGATCGCCAACGTGATCCCTTACGAGCTGGCTGTGGACCAGATGAAAAAAGCCATCATCAAATCGTTTGGCAACAAGGGCGAGGAGATCGTGAACATGAACAATGCAGCCGTTGATATGGGTGGGGAGGTCACTGAAGTAAAGGTGCCTGACGAATGGAAAGAGATCAGCCTCGACGGCAAAAAACAAAAAGTTGACGGGCCCGATTTCGTTGCTGAGGTCTGTCACCCCATCAACCACCTGAAAGGCGACGACCTGCCTGTAAGTGCCTTCCTTGGCCGTGAAGACGGCACCTTCCCGGCAGGCACCACTGCCTATGAAAAACGCGGCATCGCCGTCGACGTTCCGGAGTGGATCGCCGAAAACTGTATACAGTGCAACCAGTGCTCATTTGTATGCCCTCATGCCGCCATCAGGCCTTTCCTCATCAATGAGAAGGAAATGAAGGAGCTTCCCGAAGGAACGGTTACCGTGAAAGCGAACGGAAAAGGTTTTGAAGGCCATGAATTCCGCATCCAGGTGAGCGTACTCGACTGCACCGGTTGCGGCAACTGTGCCGACATCTGCCCGGCAAAGGAAAGTGCACTGGTGATGAAACCCCTTGAGTCGCAACTCGCAGAGGTGGCCCGCTGGGATCACCTCGACAGCAAGGTGGCCTACAAGGAAGACCTTGTTGAAAAGGACAAGACCGTGAAGAACAGCCAGTTTGCGCAACCCCTCTTTGAATTTTCGGGTGCCTGCGCCGGATGCGGTGAAACGCCTTACGTAAAAACCATTACGCAGCTTTATGGAGAGCGCATGATGGTGGCCAATGCCACCGGATGTTCATCTATCTATGGAGGTTCGGCCCCTTCAACGCCCTATTGCATGCACAAACAGTCGGGGCACGGACCCGCATGGGCCAACTCGCTCTTCGAAGATAATGCCGAATATGGTTTTGGCATGGCGATTGGCGTGCGCAAGATGCGCGAACGTATCGGCGACAGGCTGAAACAGCTTGCCACTAACGCCGACGCCGCTACGAAGGAAGCCATCAACGAATGGATGGAAGGAAAAGACGACGCCAAAGCTTCAAAGATAGCCAGTGCGAAGATCATTCCCCTGCTGAAAAAGAGCAAGGACCCCCTGGCAAAGGAACTCCTTGAACTGGAACAGTATTTCGTGAAAAAATCCGTTTGGGTATTCGGTGGCGACGGATGGGCTTACGACATCGGCTACGGCGGCCTCGACCATGTGATCGCGAGCGGAGAAGACGTAAACATACTCGTGCTCGACACGGAAGTATATTCCAATACCGGTGGACAGTCGTCAAAGTCAACGCCCGTGGCTGCAGTGGCCAAGTTTGCCGCCTCAGGCAAGAAGATCCGTAAGAAAGACCTTGGGATGATGGCCATGACCTACGGTTATGTTTACGTGGCCCAGGTAGCCATGGGTGCCAGCCAGTCGCAATTCTTCAAGGCCCTGAAAGAGGCGGAAGCGTACCCGGGGCCATCTTTGATCATTGCTTACTCACCCTGTATCAACCACGGGCTGCGCAGGGGAATGGGCAAGTCGCAGGAAGAGATGAAGCATGCCGTTGATTCAGGTTACTGGCAACTCTACCGCTACAATCCGTTACTGGAAGAAGAAGGCAAGAACCCGTTCACGCTCGACTCAAAGGAGCCCGACTGGAACCTCTTCAATAGCTTCATCAATGGCGAGGTGAGGTATACTTCACTCAAGCAATCCTTCCCCGTCGAAGCCGAGCGGTTGCAGATCCTGGCCGAGAAAAATGCAAAATGGCGCTATAACAGCTATAAACGACTTGCAGAGATGGATTATTCAAACGTGTAATTCACTTAACCAATGTTTAACAAGGTTGCCCTCCTGATGGAAGGCAACCTTTTTTATTTAATGATGTATATTTGCGATGAACCAAACCCATAAACCATGAAAAAAAACCTTACCGCAAACCTCATCATCGCCCTGGCCTTTGTATTGCAGGGCCTTCATGCCCAGAGCATTTATCCCGGCATTTATTTCGACGATGAACCCGGAACCCATAACATGAGTATCGCTTCCGACGGGGAATATTACTATACCTGTAACGGGGGGAAGACCTACGAAGGAAAGATCAGCAAATACAGCCTCAACGGGAACTTTATAAAAAGCTATGAGATCAGCCTCGATATGAGGAGCCTCATGTACAATCCCTCCGATAAACACTTTTACGTGAACTGCTACGACAACAACATTTATATGATCACCGACCTTGAGGCAGGCTCTTTCAAGCTGGTTTACAACAAGCTCTATTCGAATCCACAAGCCTCACTTGCCCTTGGGCCAAAGGGTAAATATCTTTATTGCCTCGACGACGGCATACTGAAAATATATGATTTTGCCAATGGCTCCGTAGAAGAAACATATTACGGGTTTAAATGCGGATCCGATCTGGGAACCGGCAGTGCATCCGTTGCGGTAAGCAAGAAATACATCATCACCGTGGATGCCGCCGATAAAGTATTTTATATCTACGACAAGAAAGGCAAACTAACGGAAAGCCTGAACTATGCCGAGGGTGATTACGGCTTTGCCCTGTCGTACGCTAACGGGCATATATTCATTGCCAACGACGGAAATTACGGCATGGGAAAATGGTTCGGATACGAACACAAGTGATCCCTAATCGATACGTACCTGATAGGGCAACCTGGCCTGCACGCCTTCCCACTGCAGGGCCGACTGTATCCGGTTAAAATCATCATAGAACGGGCCCAGGTTGCTTTTCAGGATTCTCACGGAAGCAGATGCCGACAGGTCTTCGATCATTTGCTCAATGGGATCCTTCAGCACCGGAAGCTCGAGCAGCCTGTAGTCCTCTATGCCAGCTATTTCCGCTGCCAGATCAATGGCGGCATTTAGACCGCCAAGTTCATCGACAAGCCCCAGGCGTTTTGCGTCCACACCGCTCCAGACCCTTCCTTCGCCAATCTTATCCACCGCCTCCGTGGTCATATCCCTGTTCACTGCTACCCTGAGAAGGAAAAGATCGTAAACATTTTCCACCTTACGCTGCAGCACTTCCCTTTCATACCCGGTCAATGACCTGGTAACCGACGGGAAACCTGAATTCTGGTTTGTGCTGGTACGGTCGTAGGTGATACCCAGTTTGTTTTCCATGAATTTCCCGAAATCAGGAACCACGCCGAACACCCCTATGGAGCCGGTAAGGGTGGTGGGATCGGCAATGATGCGCTCAGAGGCGCACGATATCCAGTAACCACCAGAGGCCGCCACATCCCCCATGGAGACGATCACGGGTTTCGCTGCCTGGCAGAGGTCGAGCTCGCGCCAGATGATATCTGAGGCCAGGGCATCTCCCCCCGGCGAATTGACCCTGAGCACCACGGCCTTGACATCATCGTCGAGACGGACCCTGGATATGGTTTCAGCAAATTTAGCAGATATATTTGCAGGCCGGCGGTTCAAGC
>CAZHYA010000295.1:0-3550 GCA_964536525.1 uncultured Bacteroidales bacterium
AACATCGATATAGGCGAGCGATATCTTGCTCTTCTTATAGGCAATGTTGTCCTCGATCCGGATAAATGATATCGAATCAGCCTTAATATCCTCAATATAGCTGTTGGAGTATAGGTTGTGCATGCCGATGCCGACACCGCCTGCCAGGTAGATGACACTTTCGTTGATCCTGTAATTATACATCCCGTTGACCTGTGCACCCTGGTTGATAACGCGTGCATCCATACCTGCCGGGAGGTCCATCCATATATCGGTTGAAACGCCTACGCCAATGTTAAATTTGCGGATGGTTGATTCAAACGAATCCTGTGAAAATACAGATCCGATAATGATGATGCCAATCGCTGCTAATACTATCCTTTTCATAGAGAGAGATCGTTTTGTTGAAACAAAGATACAATTTATTTCTGCGGCAGGCCTGATCCTTGTCTATTAACATGCCAAAGGGGTAAATATTGTATGTCCGGGAGTTCTCATACCATAAAAAAAAGGGGCCGAAGCCCCTTTTTTGATAATCCTACCCCTAAAACTTATTCAATGATAAGTTTATTGACTTCAATGTCATTGCCGGATTTGATCTGTACGATGTACATGCCGGTGATGAACGTTGAAGTATTAACCATTACCTGGCTATTATTAAATTCGCCCGAATATACCATCTGACCCATGTTGTTGTATATCCTGACTTCATCAATAACCTTTGTTGACTGGATGGTGATCTTTTCGGTGGCCGGGTTCGGGAAGATCAGGGCTGAAGCCGTAGCTACGCCCGGTTCTTCAATGCCGGTGATGATCCATCCTTCGCCGAAGCATACGTCGTCATAGTATGCGCCCGGGTCACCGCCCGAATCGGCTCCGTAATAATCGATACCTCCAATGGTCAGTGTATTCACGAATTCAACGATGAGCACTCCGTCGAACCATACCTGTGCAAGGCCTGCATCAAGGTCGTAGTTGATCTCGACCAGGAACCAGGTATCCTGTGTATAGGTAAAGGTTTCGGTACTCTGTCCGGCAAATGATCCTGTGCCGCCATCGTCGAAATAAAGCTCAATGTTCCAGTCGACACCCGGTGTGGGTTCGGCCTGTACATTGAAGTAGCCTGAAAAACCTGAAGGCACATACATGTAGTGTGAGTACAGGTGCTGTCCGGTTGCGATCGGGTCATCACCGAACTGGTAGATCAGGTCAATGGCTCCGGCATCAACCACGAACGAATTGCTCGGGCTGTTGGAGTTGGCGTCGGTAACCAGTGCATCGTCGGCACCACCCGGGCTTCCGGTCCATGTAGTCCAGTAGCCGCCAAGCTGTCCGGCAACATAGTCGCCCGGAGTCAACGCATCGAAATCTTCGCAATCAGCCATCGGCACATATTCGCCGAAGCATACATCGTCGAAGTAAGCCTGCGGTGAATTACCTGCCGAGGACCATGCATAGTAGTTGGCGCCGCCAAGGGTCATGGCCCCAGGTGTTCCAAAGGTGCCGAGCGACCATGGCCACGAAACGACCATTAAACCGTCGAACCAGTATTCGGCCATATCGAGGTCGAGGTCAACGATGAGCTCGTTCATGTGCCATTCGTCGAAGGTGAAGCTGAATTCTCCGGCTGCTGCGGCACCCGCATCGGCCGTTGCTGTTCCGTCAACATCGAACTGTACCTGGAAACCCCATTCCACGCCGGGTACCACATCCTTCTGCAGGTTGAAATACCCGCAGTATCCCGTAGGAATATAGATCATGTTGCTGTAGTGGTATTTCCCTGTGGTGATGTTGGCGTCGTCGAAGAGCTGTACAAGGTCGGTCGAGCCTTCAACAACAAAGGAATTGTCCGGGCTGTATGAATACAGGTCGGTGATGAGGGCATCTTCTGCCGATCCCGGATTGTTGCTCCAGGTGGTCCATCCGTCTACTTCAACTGCAACATAATCGCCCACGGCCAGGGCGTCGAAGTTTTCGCAGGGGCCTGCCGGAACGTATTCCATGAAGCATACATCGTCATAGTATGCGCCCGGGTCGCCGCCTGAATCGGCGCCATAATAGTCGATGCCGCCGATAGTCAGGGTGTTTTCAAATTCGATGATCTGTACACCGTCGAAGTAAACATAGCCCATGCCACCGTCGAGGTCGTACATGATCTCAACCATGAACCATACATCCTGTGTATAGGTGAAGGTTTCGGTACTCTGCCCCGCAAAGGAGCCTGTGCCTCCGTCGTCGAAATACAACTCAATGTTCCAGTCGACACCCGGTGTGGGATCTGACTGTACGTTGAAGTAGCCAGAGAAGCCAGAAGGTACATACATGTAATGCGAATACATCCACATGCCTGTTGCGATGGCTTCATCGCCGAACTGGCGGATCAGGTCGACAGCGCCTGCATCAACAACGAAGGAATTGGTCGGGCTGTTGGAATTGAGATCGGTCACCATTGCATCGTCGGCACCACCCGGGCTTCCTGTCCATGTGGTCCAGTATCCGCCCAGCTGTTCGGCTACATAGCCGCCTGCGTTGATGGCGTCGAAGTTTTCGCACGGGCCTGCGGTTGTCCCCGGATCAATGACCAGGTCGTCGATCATGAAAATGAATGCATCGTAGGTAACGCATTGTATGGCCACATAGATATCCTGGCCGGCATAGGCCGAAAGGTCATAGTTATACTCGGTCCAAACGATGGGAGCCTCAACATATGTTGCTCCTGAAATAACAGTAAATTCACCCGGATCAGGGGTTGTTGTGGATACGGCAACGTTGAATCTTTCAAGGCCATAAGCATCGGTATAGGATTTGGCCCAGAAATTGAATGAGGCCCCATTGCCAACGCTGACCATATCTGAAATGAACCAGTCGTCGTTACCCTGTGCGCCACTCGGTACCGAAGCCAGGCAGGCCCCGAATTTATCTCCGGAATGTGGCTGGATCTCCGGGTCGTCGGTCAGCGGAGGATCTGTCGTTGCAGGGTTAAATACGATAAATGCCTGCGGGTCACCGGCATTTGGCCAGGTCACACCCGTCATGCCGTAAGTCGGGAGCAGGTCAACATCAACCGCTGTCCATGGAGTGAAATCGAAGGTGAAATCTGCTTCATCTTCAAAGTCAATGGAATATGTGTCAGCCATGAAGTTATCTCCGGTTTTGGCAGGCTGCACATAGGGTGTTGCTGACTTGACAACCTCTGTGGTTTTGGTATACTTGCCCTGTGCAAATACACCCTGGTTAATAAAAAAAACTGATACAAGCAGTACCAGCAAAGAAAGTGTAAATTTTCTCATGTGTCGTTAATTTTGGGTTAGTAATAAGTTGTTCGTTCGTTCAAATATACGCATTACTTGTGGAATTGCAAAATTCTATCCCAAGAAAATAACTTTTAATGTATGGATATGATTTTTGAATAACTAAAGGAAATTCAGATTCAGTGATGAAATGAGAAGGGCTACTTCGGATAATCGCAATTATAACTTACAGTATTTCAATATTATATGATTAACACACCATAAGATCGAATGTGCCGGCAAATGCCGTTGGGTTTGGATCAGGCACACCTTAAAATTCT
>CAZHYA010000296.1:0-3546 GCA_964536525.1 uncultured Bacteroidales bacterium
GCCGGTGCATGGGTCAATTACATCGGCAACATGGCCAATACCGAAGGCTATTACATCAAGGTATCGGCCAACCCGAGCCTCGATGCCGACGGCAACTATGTGATCTTCCAGTTCGACGTTGCGCTCAATACAGGCTGGAACATGGCCGGTTATCCGGTCAAGCAGTCGCAGGATTCCATGACCATTCTGCAACCGCTCATCGACAACGGCACCCTCATCAAGGTGATGAACGAGTCGGGCGACTTCATACAGAATATCCCGCCCTACGGCTGGCTCAACACCATCGTGAACTTCGTGCCCGGCGAAGGATACTATGTAAAGACCTCCGCCGTGGATGTGCTGACCTACAACCAGCCCACCAAGGCCTCGGCACCAGGCATGAAGCCGGTGATCCTGCCCACACAGCATTTCTTTGCTTCATCAGGCAACCCTTATCAGCCCATGAATATCGTGATCCAGGAGATCACCGGCAATGGCTTTATTGTTGAAGACGGCGATGAGATCGCCGTGTACGACGGAGACCTTCAGGTAGGTAGTGCCGTCGTCCACCAGGGATATGGCGGTCTGCAGGTGATCATGGCAGTGGGTGACGACCCTGCCACTGAAAGCATCGACGGTTATACCATCGGCAATACCCTGACATTTAAATACTGGGATAAGAGCCATAATGCCGTATATGATGACATCATGGCCATTCACCATTTCGGAGACGAAGGTTTTGCCGGCCTGGGCACATGGTCAGGCAACCTTGAGATCTTCGCCCTCGGCACAGGTGAAAATGAACAGCATATGCCGGGATATCTCGGACAGAACTTCCCCAACCCCTTCACCAGGAATACGACCATCAATTACGGTATTTACCAGGATGGACAGGTGCTCATCAGCATCTATGATGTTTCCGGCAGAAGGTTGCAGATCATTGAGGATGCACCCCGCAGCAGGGGACAATACTCGGTTACTTTCAATAATTCGTCGCTTGAGCCGGGAATGTACTATTACCAGATGGAGTTCAGCAACGGACGCACGACCTACAGTGCATCAAAGAAAATGATCGTACACTAATAAAGACCGATATGAACAGGTTTATCAAAACCCACTTCTTCTTTTTAATTATTTTGCTGTTGTTTCCGGCAGCCGTCCTTTCGCAACACTTTGTGCCGGTATATGAAAGCGTATACCAGCCCATGAACATCGTGGTGAGTGAAGCGGAGATCGACGGCCTCGACCTCGTTGCAGGTGATGAGATCGGGATCTTCGACACCACCGCCACGGGCCAGGAGATCTGCGTGGGGGCCATCGTCCTTGCTGCACCGATCACTGCGGGCAACCCGCTCCCGGTGGTTACCAGCCTCGACGACCCCCTCACTCCCGATCAGGACGGGTTTGTCAACGGCCATCCCATCATTTACCGCTTCTGGGATGCCAGTGCGTCGCTGGAGCTCGTTTGCGTATTCCCGACCTATGATGCGGGATTCGACGATGTGTTCACGGCATTAGGCACGGCCCTTGCTATCCTCGACGGCATTTACAGCCCAACGGTGAACGCCGGTCCCGACGACCTTACCTGCGAGGATACGCCCTATGCCCTGTCCGGAACAGGGTCGGAGTATCAATCGTCATTGTGGACGACATCCGGCGACGGAACCTTTGACAATCCCAACCTGCTGGCAACCAATTATAACCCCGGGCCCAACGATATCCTGAACGGGACGGTCACACTTGGGTTGACGGCTTTTGCCTTCTCTCCCTGCGGCGACGATGCCTATGACGAGATGGTGCTCAGCATACAGGCACTGCCTTCGGCAGATGCAGGTGCTGATGACGCCACCTGCGAGCTTGCACCCTACACCCTTTCAGGACAGGCCGGCAACCAGGCATCTGTGCTCTGGAGCACGGCAGGTGATGGCACCTTCGACGATGCCACCCTGCTCAATGCCACCTATACACCCGGATCCGGCGATTTCAGCAACGGTTCGGTGGTGCTTACCCTCGAAGCCTATGCCATTGCGCCCTGCGGTACCGATGCCACCGACGATATGCTGCTGAGCATACAGATGGAACCGACCGCATCGGCCGGGGATGACGATGAGGTTTGCGAAGGCGACAGCTACACCCTGTCGGGCTCGGCCACGGATTACGCATCGGTGCTCTGGAGCACTTCAGGCGATGGCACCTTCGACGATGCCTCCCTGCTTAATGCAACCTACACTCCGGGCACAGGCGACATCAGCAATGGTATCGTCACGCTGACGATCAATGCTTTAGCAGTGGCGCCATGCGGCAATGATGCCGGCGACAGCATGCTGCTGGGCATACAGGCCCAGCCGACAGCCTATGCAGGCGTCGATGCCCAGATCTGCGAGGGTGAGGACTATATGCTCTCGGGACTGGCAACCAACCAGGCCTCGCTGCTATGGACCACCGCCGGCGACGGGTCGTTCGACGATCCTGCGCTCAGCAATGCCACCTATACGCCGGGGCCCGGCGACATCGGCAACGGGAGCGTGGTGCTCACCATCACGGCAGAAGCCATCAGCCCCTGCGGTGATGATGCCACAGACGACATGACCCTGAACATAGATCCCCTGCCGGGCATGCCGGGAACGCCCGACGGGCCTACGATCGTCGACATCCATATCACCCCGACATCGGAATATGAAACGTCCGGTTCAGCCAATGCCGGCTCCTATTCCTGGAACCTCTCCCCCGACCAGGCAGGAACCATAGCAGCCAACGGGCTCACGGCCCTGGTCACATGGAATGCGGCTTTCCACGGGTTTGCCTATGTGAAGGTTACCGCATTCAACAGTTGCGGCAGCGCGGCTTCCGACTCCCTCGAAGTGGAAGTATCGAACAGCGTGGGATTGTGGGAAAATCATCAAAAGAATATGGAAGTCTCCATCATCCCGAATCCCAGCGAGGGCAAGTTCAGACTCAACATACTTACCGATGAACCCTCGCTGAAGCTGGCCATTTACGGCTGCGACGGAAGCACACTCATTTCAATGGCGATCGACAGGCCAAGGGATCAGATCCTGGACCTCGACCTGGGTGACCGGCCGGCAGGAATTTATTTCATCAGATGATCTGAAGGACCATATCCCTCCTGAGAAAAACCAAGTTTAAATTCGTACTTTGCATTTAAGGTCTCAATTATTGATGTACCTTCAATTGAGCTTCCTACTCCACTAATTTGTAAACTATGATCTTCTCTCATTCTTCCAAGCATATCAATATTTATCATTGTTTTTATGGTAGAGTCCGGAATGGGTAAATTATTAACAAAATATTTTGAACCGATCAATCCCATTTCTTCGGCTCCAAATGCAACGAATAAAAAGTTGTTTTTCAAACTATCTTTTCTCGAAGCAAGTTTTTCTGCAATTTCAAGCATTGATGATACACCCGAATCATTATCGTCGGCTCCATAATGGATCGCATGAACTCCTGGCGCTCTTGTTCCGGTTCCTTGACCTCCATAACCTAAATGATCATAATGTCCACCAATTATTATATATTCGTATTCAGGATTTACAATAAGTTGTG
>CAZHYA010000297.1:0-3523 GCA_964536525.1 uncultured Bacteroidales bacterium
GACAGGGATGAAAAGTATTTATGGTACCCTGAGGCTGTCGATTTTATCAACCAGCATTCGAAAGACCACGGTGTGAATGAGTACCTTAAGCTTTTGCGCGAAGCCAAGGAGCACACCAGCATTCCCATCATTGCCAGCATCAACTGTACCACGCCCGATGAATGGCCCAAGTTTGCCAGGACCCTGGAAGATTCAGGAGCTGATGGCATCGAACTCAATATTGCCATCATCCCCATGATCGGTGAGATCAGCAGCAAGGAGATCGAGGACCGCTATATCGAGATCATCAAGGAGGTGAAGAAATATACCAACCTCCCCATCGCCGTGAAATTTGGCCCGCTGTTTACCAATCCTGTAAACATCATTCAGCGCATGGATGAGGCAGGTGCCGACGCGCTGGTGATCTTCAACCGCTTTTACCGTCCCGACATCAATATCGACAATGAGACCATCGTACACAACAACATCCTGAGTTGCCCCGAAGAGATGACACAATCATTACGCTGGGTGTCGCTGCTCTCCGACAAGGTGAAGTGCGATGTGGCTGCCAACACAGGCATACATGATGCCAGGGGTATCGTGAAACAGTTGCTGGCAGGTGCCGATGCGGTGCAGATATGTTCAGCACTGTACAGCAATGGCATCAGCTATATCGACACCATGCTCACCGATCTCAGAGCCTGGATGGAAGATCATAATTATAAGTCGATCAGCGACTTCAAAGGAAAGATCGCCCGCGACAATGAACATGCAGCTGCCTTTGCGCGCGTGCAGTTCATGAAGCGGAATTTTAACTGATGAATTCTTCAACGGGCTGCCAGTCGTCTTCGATAAGCCCGTATTCGCCTATCCTGTAACCCAGGTGGTTGCGTCCTGTGCGAACGATGTCCTGCCCTTCGCAGGCGGAGATGCCCGTCCATTTACAGTTCTGGCAGTGTTTTGTGCCGTTGATCTGTATGCCCCAGCATTCGTCGTGGGATAGTTTTGTTGTATCTACTTTTTTCATGGCAAGGCTTTTTACAAAGCTATGAAAATAAAATATTACAAAAAAGCAAATATGTTTAAAAAGTCGATAAAAACCAGAAAACCCCAACCCCTATGGCGACGATCCCCCCGATAAGGCGAACGATCAAAAAAGCTTTTGGGCTTTTCATCGATGACGACCGTTGGCCGACGAAGCCGAGTATTGCTGCGTAGAGCACCATGGCGGCTATCGTGCCGGCTGCGAAGCCGATAAGATAGAGAACGGATTCAGTCACGGAAGGCAAGGCAAGGGTAGGAAGCATCAGCACCAGGTGTGAAACCCCGGCAAAGCCATGCAGTGTTCCTACTCCCAGGGCGGTGATGTTGTTCTGCCTCACAACCTTAGGGTGTGTATGCCCGTGCTCGTATTCATGCTCGTGAGGATGTGAATGGATATGCACATGTGGCTTTGGCTCCGCATGGTAATGGGGGTGTTTGTGCGACGGGACCTTATTCCTGACGGCCTTGAGAATGGCCCAAACGCCGATGCCGACGAGCACGATCCCGACGATCTGCTCGCTGTAGGCCGAGATGGCTTCAATGGGGATGAATTCCCTGAAGAGAATAAACAATCCCCCGATGAGGAGCATGCCTGCTACATGCCCGGCGCCCCAGAAAAGGCCTACGCTCCACGAGCGCCTTCTGCTTTCGATGGCCAGGGGGGTGACGGCTGCCAGGTGGTCGGGCCCCGTCACCACATGAACTGCACTGGCAATGATGCCTGTTAGAAGTTGTATCATGTCAATTTATTTTTTTGATCTCAAAAATATCGTGCCGGTCGAGCTCGGCCCAGTAACGGATGGCAAGCATTCGGATATAAGCCCAGTAGGCATCGCTTTCCAGGCCGAATTCCTTCACTCCGGCGCCGACCTCATTCCTGATCTGTTCCGAAAGTTCTTTTTTCAGGCTGATCAGCACCTCCTGACCCTTAAAGCTGAATATGGCGGCCGGTAGGGGCTTTTCACCGGGCAATACCTCGATGAGCCCATGGCCCAGGCTGGAGCCTGTGGCCACCTGCAACCCGTCGTTCATGCAGCTCACGGGTGGCATGGTGCCTGCATAGGATCTGATCATGAGGTCGTCGAGCCCTATATTGAAATATTCCCTTGCCCTGATCCCCATCTTCATGCCAATGATGGCATAAATGCCGAGATGGCCATGCATTTCGTTGGTCAGGATGCCGGCACGCCACTCTGAATGTCCATGAACGGCGATGATGCCGGCGATTGCCGGGCGCACGTCCCCGGCATAGTAGGAAGGGGCCTCGGGGATATGGCTGAAGACCTTGTAATCGGGCTCCTTTTCTTTCATGGCATCCAGGTAAAGGGCTGCCAGATTGGCCGGGGTGTCAGGGTAAAAACATTCGATTGCCGGATGGCCGGGTACTTCTTCGCAGCTGAAACGGTCGGGGGTGTTGAGGTAAAGGGCAACAAGCTCATCCCACATGTGCTCCCTGCCGGTACTGAGCTTTTCCTTCACCATGGCCGACTGGTGGATAGCCGCGAGGTGAACGGCATACCTCGAAGGGATCCCGGCGGCCTCTGCCCAGAAGGCATCATCAAGCATGGGCATAACTTTGTCGCCGGGGACGATCATCTTTGTGGGAACCCCCGACCCCTCGAGGGATTTCAGGGCAACAGGGTCAAAACGGTGGTTCAGGCTCTTGTCGGGAGAGGGATCCAGGCAAAACCAGAGTACCATTTCGATCTCCTGTTGAGGATCGTCGAGTTTTGATACAAGCTTTCCGGCAGTATTGAGTGAGGCCAGACAGGCAAGCGTCACCTTTTCATCTTCTGCGGAAATGATGTCATAAAGGGTGAGTGGGCTGTTGCCGGTCTCACCCTCTGTGGAAGCACTGGCCCCCCACGGGACTTGCTCCAGCCTGCTGCGCATTTCGGGGGCATCTGCAAGAAAGGCCTCTCCCGTGAGGACAGGAATGCCTTCATGGTGATAGGTTTGAAGCAAGGCCCTGACATTGGTCGCGGTCATTGCAGGATCCTGCACCCCGTCGGAACAATGTATCGCAATGACCTCAACCTCACGCGAAGCGAGCAACAGGGTGATGGCGCGCAGATCGTCGAGCCCGCCATCGGTGTCGACCACCACATGATAACGTGCCTTTCCTGAATGTGCGGCCGAAAGGAGGCTGCAAAGGACCAACAGCAAAAGAAGGGTTAATCGGGTATTCATCATTCGGCTGTATTGAATTTTATGTCAATCCCGCCGAAAACGCTGATGCCCGGCATGGGATAGTCGTAATTGATCTCGTATTGCCTGTCGAGCAGGTTATCGCCGCTCAGCCATACATTCATGAAGCTGAACAACTGATACGAAACCCTGGCGTTGAGCAGATAGTAACTTTGAATGGCTTCAGGGTTGATGCTGGTATACAGACCGTCGATGTACATGCAGCTCAGCCTGAATGCAAACCTGTCGCGGTGGAACCGGGCAGCAGTGAACACCTGGTGCCCGGGAGACGCTGTGCTGGGCTCATACGTGT
>CAZHYA010000298.1:0-3519 GCA_964536525.1 uncultured Bacteroidales bacterium
ATGAGGGACCAAAGGCCGGCAAGCGAGACGTCGGCAGTGACCACAACGGAGAAAACCCGCTCCCCGTTGCGTTGGAGATAAAATGGCACAGAATAAGTGGCCATCAACACCTCCCCTCCTCCTTCGTCAAAATACGGCTCCGACCAGGCATCGGTGCCGCTGTCGCGCACCCCGGTATACCATGGCTTATCAGCATATCTGTAGTTGCCTGCGGCCAGATCTTTGGAGATGATGGTATCGCCTGCGCGATAAAAGTAAGGGGCAAAGAAAATGGTGTCGGCGCCCTCGGCAACCGGTGCAAAGGCAATGCTCATCCCGTAGAGGTAAGGATGCGCATGCATCATTTCCTTGATCACTTTCCCGGAGCCGGAACGGAGAACATTTTCGCGGTTCTCAATCACCGAGACGATGTTGACAGGGATGTTTTCAACATCGCTGAGCACCGACTCTATCCTTGCCACCGTGAGCGCAGTAAGGTTCAGTGCATCGGCTTTTGCATCCTTCAGGACGAGATCCCGCGAGATGACATAGTTGTAATAAAGCAATGCAATAAGGATGATAATTATCGACGAAAGCAGGTATACACTTAACCTGAAAGCCAATCCCCTGTTCTTTAACATAGGGCTAAAATAATAATTATTTCGTTGGGCATATCCAATATCATTTACCGGCAAGCCCTGCATCGATTCTTTTTATGTTCAAATCATTATTTTCATATTTTTGTTATATCTAACAACCTTAATAATTCAATAACCTATGGCAAAGCAACTGAATGACATTGTCCTCGTACCCACGGATTTTTCGGAAATATGTCAGAATGCCATCAACCACGGTGTTGAACTGGCTGAATATCTTGACCACAAGCTCGTGATCCTGCATGTGATCAACCGTGAATCATTATCACAGCTGAAGAAAGGAAACCTCAATGTTTCGTCCATCACCGAAAAGCTGAGTGATATCGCCAACGATATCAGGGAAAACTCCCGTGTCATCGTGGAAACCCTCACACTTGAGGGCAGCATCTTCGACAAGATCCATGGGGCAGCCACCGACCTCGGTGCCAAGATCATGGTGCTTGGCACGCATGGAAAGAAAGGTTTGCAGCACGTGTTTGGCAGCTATGCCCTCAAGGTGGTCACCAAATCGCCGGTACCCACCATCGTTGTGCAGGACAAGTCGTTTGGCAATGGCTATAAAAAGATCGTTTTTCCCATCAACAGCTTTACAGAAGCCAGGCAGCAAGTCCAGTGGGCCCTTCACATGTCGAAGACTTTCGGCTCACATTTTCAGATCTTCAGGGAATTGCACAGCGATGCCGGTCTGGCAGGCAAGATCAATGTGGTGAGTGAACAGATCAAAAAGGCATTCAACGATAAGGGGGTATCCTACAGCATCGACGATGCCACCAGGAAAGGGAACTTCACCAACCAACTGCTCAGTTATGCCCTTGAGCAAAAGGCCGACCTCATCATGCTCATGACGGATGCCGACATTTTCTCTCCCGACTTCAATTCCGGGGCATGGAACGAAAAGCTGATGTTCAACGACGCGCGCATCCCCGTAATGTGTATCAACCCCGTGATGACCGGAAAGGTATATTACGAGTACATCACCTTGTTTTAAATTTAATATCGGATAATTACACAGGCACCGTTATCAATACGCCCCGTTCCTATGCGCTCAATTAAAAACATTACTGAGATCGTTAACAGGGAATGGGCGCAACATCCGTTAAGGCTGATCCTTCTGCTGGCTGTCGTGACAAGGCTGGCAGCCGTTTTCCTTTCCAGGGGCTTCGGATGGTTCGACGACCACTTCCTCATCATCGAAGCTTCCCAGTCGTGGGTCGACGGTCACGACTACAACAACTGGCTGCCCTGGAGCGAAGGCAACAGCGGCCCCGGAGGGCACAACCTTTTCTACGCGGGCATCCACTACGTGCTGTTCAGGGTACTGGAATTCATGGGGTTGTATGATCCCCAGGGCAAGATGTATGTGGTCAGGCTCCTGCATGCGGCACTGTCGTTGCCTGTGGTAGTTTTGGGATACAGGCTTGCACGTCAGCTCGAAGGGCTGCGGGCAGCCCGGATGGCCGGACTCCTGCTGGCCATTCTCTGGCTTTTTCCCTTTATCAGCGTGAGGAACCTCATCGAATACACCTGCGTGCCTTTCCTGCTCTGGGGAACATGGATCCTCAGCGACAGGGACAGCAGGCAGAAAGCACTTCTGCGCGGTTTCCTGGCAGGACTGGTGCTTGGCATTGCCTTCAGCATGCGCTTCCAGTCGCTGGTATATACCGGTGGCATAGGCCTCGGACTGCTGATCCTGGGAAGGTGGAGAGAGGCCCTGTCGGCAGGCTTCGGGGTGATCGTATCGGCCTTCCTGCTGCTTGGGACCATCGACATTTTCATCTGGGGATACCCTTTTGCGGAGCTCTATGCCTATATCGACTACAACATGCACCATTACACCGAATATGTCATCGGGCCATGGTACCAGTACCTCCTGGTGATCCTCGGCGCACTGGTTCCGCCCGTAAGCCTTTTCCTGGTGTATGGCTTCTTCCACCTCTTCTTCAAAGACTGGAAGCGGTCGCTGCTCATCTTCCTGCCGGTGCTGCTCTTCGTAGCATTCCACTCCTATTACCCCAACAAGCAGGAAAGGTTTATCCTGCCCGTATTACCATTCATCATCATTGCCGGTACGGCCGGTTGGTACACGTTTATGAAGCACTCGGCCTTCTGGCAAAAAAGGCGGATCCTGTACAGGTCGTTATGGGCATTCTTCTGGGTAGTGAACACCATCGTGCTTGTGGTCATCACCACCACTTACAGCAAGAGGGCCAGGGTCGAAAGCATGATCTACCTCTCGAAGTATGAAAATATCAACAACATCCTTGTGGAAAATTCGAACAAGTCGAGCATCAACCTGCTGCCCATGTTTTATCTCGGACAGTGGGTCGGCTATTCGGAAGTTACTGATGAAAGCAGTGCCCGTGAGGTGGCGTTGCATTACCATGAAAACAATATCCCCATGCCCGATTTCTTCATCTTCGAAGGTGAAAAAAATATCGATCAACGGATTGACGATATAAGCAGGGAATTTCCGGGCCTGGAATATGAGACCACCATCGCCCCCGGCATGATCGACCGCATATTGTTCCGGCTCAACCCCGTGAATGAGAACCAAAATGCCTATATTTACAGGAACGCCATCCTCAGGCCCGAAAAAAAAGAATAGCGTCATGACAGAGGCAGAAGCCAGGGAACGGATCATGGAACTTACCGAGCAGTTGAGGCAGCATAACTATAATTATTATGTGTTATCGGCCCCGGTGATCAGCGACTATGCTTTCGACATGCTGCTGGAAGAGCTGGTCCGCCTTGAGAAGGAATTCCCGCAGTTTGCCGATCCGAACTCGCCCGCCAAGCGCGTGGGCGGAGAGGTTACGAAAGAGTTCCCCACGGACGACCAAACTATCCCCATGCTTTCGCTATCAAAGACATAGACGGCGGAGGA
>CAZHYA010000299.1:0-1343 GCA_964536525.1 uncultured Bacteroidales bacterium
GGCGGAACTGATGCACAAGACCTGGATCACGACCACCTTTGTCGGACTGGTGAGTCTCAAAAACAACAACATGCAGGGCGAGCAGTTTATAGGCACCATAGAGCAGCTGACTGAGATCATTCCCATTTACAACATCTCCGAGGTGATCTTCTGTTCAAAGAGCCTCCCCCACCAGGTGATCATCGACAAGATGTCGGAGTTGCAGCATCTGCGTGTCGACTTCAAGATCGCACCCGAAGACAGCCTCTCCATCATCGGCAGCAATTCCATCAACACTTCAGGCGACCTCTACACCGTCGACATCAACTCCATCACCTCGCCCAGCAACCGGCGCAACAAGCGTTTTGTCGACATTATGACTTCGCTGGCACTGCTCCTGTGCCTGCCGGTCAACCTTTTCCTTGTAAAGAACCCGGCAGGGCTGATCAGGAATATTGTCATGGTGTTTTTCGGCAGGCGCTCGTGGGTGGGTTACAAGAAGTCGGACCCCGCAGAGGCTGAAAAGCTTCCGCATATCAGGGAAGGCATCCTGCATCCCGAAGATGCCTTCAGAAAGCGCCGGCTGAGCGCTGAGATCACCGGCAAGCTGAACATGATCTATGCCCGCGACTATGATTTCACCACCGACATCAACATTATTCTTCGCGGCTACAGGGATCTTGGGAGGAAATAAAAAATGAACATTAAGCCTGCTTGTTTGTATATTTAGTGAATTAAAGAGCATTATCATGGCCAATTTTAAAATCGTGATGCCCAAACTTGGCGAGAGCATCATTGAAGCCACCATCACCAAGTGGTTAAAATCGCCGGGCGACAGCATAGAAGAAGATGACCCCATCGTAGAGATCGCCACTGACAAGGTGGATTCCGAGATCCCCTCGCCTGTTGAGGGTGTGCTTAAGGAAGTTCTGTTTGCAGAGGGTGATGTGGTGGAAGTAGGCAAGGTCATTGCCATCGTGGAGACCGAGGGAGAAGGCGGCGGAGAAGAAACAGCTGTTGCGGAAGAAGAGAAGCCTGCTGCGCCGGAGCAGAAGACGGAACCCGCCAAAGAAGAGAAACCTGCGGCCACTGCCGCGGAAGAAGAAGACGAAGCTTCTCCGACACGCTTTTATTCACCCCTGGTGAAGAATATCGCCAAGGCCGAAGGTGTTTCGATGGCAGAGCTGGAGCGCATTGAGGGCTCGGGCAAGGAAGGCCGTGTGACGAAACAGGATATCCTCGACTATCTCAAGAACAAGCCTGCTGCCGCCAGCCAGGCCTCTGCCCCGAAAACAGCTGCACCACCTGCCGCACCTGCCGTGACCAGCAGCGCCGGCGACGAGATCGTGGAAATGGACCGCATG
>CAZHYA010000299.1:1353-3517 GCA_964536525.1 uncultured Bacteroidales bacterium
AAGCTCATCGCCGACCATATGGTGATGTCGAAACAGGTATCGCCCCATGTCACCTCGTTCATCGAGGTAGACATGACCAATGTGGTGAACTGGCGCAACAAGGTGAAAGACCTGGTGATGAGGCGTGAAGCCGAAAAGCTTACCTTCACACCCATCATCATTGAAGCCACTGCACAGGCCATCAAGGAATACCCGAGGATCAACGCCTCTGTCGACGGCACAAAGATGATCATCCGCAAGAACATCAACATCGGCATGGCGACGGCACTGCCCGATGGCAACCTCATCGTGCCGGTGATCAAAAATGCAGATCAGAAGAGCCTGCTAGGAATCACCAAGGATGTTAACGACCTGGCCAACCGTGCCAGGGACAACAAGCTGCTGCCCGACGAGATACAGGGCGGCACCTTCACGACGACAAACTTCGGCAGTTTTGCCAGCATCACCGGCACCCCCATCATCAACCAGCCTCAGGTGGCCATACTGGGCATTGGGGCCATCCGCAAGAAACCGGTGGTGATCGAGACCCCGCAGGGCGACATGATCGGGATCAGGCACATGATGATCCTCTCGCTGGCATACGATCACCGCATCGTCGACGGGGCACTGGGTGGCATGTACCTGAAAAGGGTTGCCGAGCTGCTTGAAAACTTCGACCCGGAAAGGAATATCTGATCCGGCTTTGCCGTGAGGAGAAAATCCCTTACTTTCGCAGGACATCAGTAACCCCCTAACCCCATTTTCATGGAATTGAACCTGACAAGGCCGCTGGCCATCTTCGACCTGGAAACTACAGGCATCAGGGTAGCCACCGACCGCATCGTTGAGATCTGCATCATAAGGGTGGAGCCCGATAACAACAGCATCACCCGCACCTTCAAGATCAACCCGGAAATACCCATCCCCCTGGATGCCACCCTCATACACGGCATTTCCGACGAAGACGTAAAGGATGCACCAACTTTCAAGGAATTGTCGGCCGAACTGTACGAGCTGTTCCGCGACTGCGACCTTTCGGGATACAATTCGAACAAATTCGACATCCCGCTGCTCGTGGAGGAGTTTCTCCGTGCCGATATTGATTTCGACCTGCGCGACCGCTATTTCATCGACGTGCAGAATATCTTTCACAAGATGGAGCCACGTACGCTGAGGGCTGCCTACAAATTTTACTGCAATAAGGATATTGTTAACGCGCACTCAGCCGAAGCCGATACCCGGGCCACCTACGAAGTCCTGCTTTCGCAGATCGAAAGGTATCAGGACACCGAATACAAGGATGAAGAAGGCAACGTGAGCGTTCCGGTGAAGAACGACATGAAAGCACTGCATGATTTCTCCTACAACACACGCTTTGTCGACCTTATCGGCCACATCGTGTTCAATGCGAAGCAGGAGGAGGCTTTCAACTTCGGAAAGCACAAGGGAAGGACCGTGGAAGAGGTCTTCAGGAAGGAACCCCAGTATTTCGACTGGATGATGAAGGCGGAGTTCCCGCTTTCCACCAAAAAGGTGATCGCCTCCATCCGCAAAAGGTATATCGACCATAAGATGTATTAGCAAAAACCATTTGCCCCATGAAGATCATCTGCATCGGCAGGAACTACATCGACCATGCCAAAGAACTGAACAATCCCGTACCGGAAAACCCGGTGTTCTTCCTCAAGCCCGACACAGCCCTGCTCCGCAGGAACCGTCCGTTCTATTACCCCGATTTTTCGGAGGATGTCCACTACGAATGCGAGCTTGTGCTGAAGATCAACAAGCTGGGAAAGAACATCCAGAAGAAGTTCGCCCACACCTACTACAGCGAGATCGGCATCGGCATCGACTTCACCGCCAGGGACCTTCAAAGCAAAGCCAAAGCGAAAGGCCTTCCGTGGGAGATCGCCAAGGCCTTCGACAACTCGGCCCCGCTCGGCATGGAATTCATCGACAAGAACATGCTCGGCGACCTTAAGAACATCAGCTTCCGCCTCGACAAGAACGGGGAAACGGTGCAGCAGGGGAATTCAGGGGATATGATCTTCGATTTCGACGACCTGATCGTTTACGTATCCAGGTTCCTCACCCTCAAGACCGGCGACCTGATCTATACCGGCACCCCCGCGGGGGTAGGCCCGGTGAAGATCGGCGACCTGCTCGAGGCATATATTGGCGATAG
>CAZHYA010000300.1:0-3492 GCA_964536525.1 uncultured Bacteroidales bacterium
GCCATTCCTCTGGGAAGTAACCTAAAAAGTTGATATCATTGGCGCTGCTGAAATCGAAGAAGACCCCCGGCATGGCGATCAGTATGAGCAGGAGCCCACCCAGGATGGCCACCGAATATTTCAGCCCTTTCATCAGCAGCTTTTTGTCGCGGTCCTTTTCAAATACCTTCGCAAGGGCCATCACGCCCAGCAGCGGGAACGCAAACTCGGCAACGACCAGGATCATGGTCACTGCCCTGAACTTGTTGTAGCCGGGGAAATAGTCGAGGAAGAGGTCGGTGAACCACATGAAGTTCTTTCCCCAGGCCAGGAGCACCGACAAAACGGCGATGGTGAGCAGCCACCATTTGTATTTCCCTTTCACCACGATGAGGCCCATCACGAAGAGGAAGAAGATCAGGGCACCCACATATACCGGTCCTGAAGTAAATGGCTGGGTGCCCCAGTACAGGGGGGTCTGGCCTACGATGGCTTTGGCATCATTCTTCGGCACACGGTATTTCACCAGCAGCTCATACATGTTTGAATTTTCGCCCTGCCTGGCATAGGAGGCTCCTCCCATGAAATCGGGCACCAGCAGGGTCCAGGTCTCCCCGATGCCATAGCTCCACTGCGTGATATAGTCGCGGTCGAGGCCGGAGGTCTGGTTGTGCTGGTCGATGGTGAGTTCCGATTTGCCCCTGGTGGTATATTGGGTATGGTCTGACGAGATCAGCAGGCTGGTGGCGTGTGTGCCCACGGCAAGTAATGCCCCCAGCACGAGTATCCCGGTGGCCTTGAGAAAATGTGTCCAACGGCCTTGCCTGATGGTCTCAACAAGTTCAAATATTCCGTATACCAGGATGATCATCAGGAGGTAATAAGTGATCTGCAGGTGGTTGGCGGCGATCTCCAGGGCAAGGAAGAAGGCCGTAAGGAGGCCGCCGGCGATGTATCTCCCCCGGAAGGCCAGGATAACGCCGGCCACAACAGGCGCCATGTAGGCGATGGCGGCAGCCTTCGAGTTGTGCCCCGCCTCCAGGATGATGAACAAATATGATGAAAAGGCAAAAGCCAGGGCGCCGATGGCCGCCAGCCAGGGTTTAACCCTGAGCACCAGCAGGAGGATGAAAAAGCCCAGGAAATAGACGAACACCTGGTTGGCCGGGTGAGGAAGCCCAAGGCCCAGCCATTTGTTGATCTGCTTGAAGAGGTTCCCTTCGAACTGCACGGAGATGAAGTACGCAGGCATTCCGGAAAACATCGTATTGGTCCAGAGCGTCTGCTCACCGGTCATTTTGCGGAAATCCACGATCTCCCGCGACATTCCCTTGAAACGGTCGATATCGCCCTGCTTAAGTTTCTTGCCCTCCAGGGCGGGAGCGAAATAGATGAGGCTGATCAGCACAAAGGCCAGAACCGCCAGGATATAGGGTACGAATTTCTTGAGCTTGAACTTTTCCATTCCAGAATTTTTGGATTAACAGGCAAAATGTGCCGCATATTAAAGATCACCGGTCATGCGCAATACTGTGTGCAGGCGAGTCAATCATCCACTTCCTCAATATCGACATATTCACCAAGATTGTCGGTCGATCCTTTTTTATCCTTGTCGGGCCTGCTGTCGACCTTCACCTCCCCTTCCTTTCTTTTCTTTTCCTTCATATCGTCCGGCTTCATGCCCATCTGCTCCATCATTTTTTTCTGTTTCCTCCTGATCCAGAAAAGGAGCAGGCGTGGCAGGACATACCTGATAAAGAGGGAGAAACCCAGCCAGACCAGGACAAGGATCATGATGAATTTTAAAAATGTTTCCATACCTCAGGTGCCCTTCGATCGAGGGATTTTTATGTTGCTAAATTATTAATTTATGGCGAAAGGAAGCCCAAAAAACAGCGGGCAATATAAAAAAAGCCCCCCGGTACCGGGGGGCTTTGGAAGATTATCTCATTTCATCAGAAACAGTCAGACGCTTCCTGCCCTTTGCCCTCCGTGCCTTGATCACCTTCTGTCCGTTGACAGTCGACATCCTTTTCCTGAATCCGTGCTTGTTCTTGCGCTTCCTGTTCGATGGTTGAAATGTTCTTTTCATTTTGCTTCAATTTTGGGAGTGCAAAAATAGACCTTTTTTTATTTATACCAAATTATTTGGCAGGAATATTTTTCAAAGTTTCCACCAGGTAATCCCAGAACATGGCCACTGTCGGGATGTTCACCATCTCATCGGGCGAGTGCGGGTTTCTGATGGTGGGACCGAAAGAGATCATGTCCCAGTGCGGGTAGGCGGCGCCCAGGATGCCGCACTCAAGGCCGGCATGGATCACCTTTACTTCGGGCACCTTCCCGAACTTATTGTTATATACCTCTTTCATCTCCTTGAGGATGGGCGAGTCCACGTTGGGTTTCCATCCGGGGTAATCGCCAGAGTTCTCAGCTTTGGCGCCGGCCTTGGTGAACACGTCGACGATGGCCTTAGCCACTTTGGCCTTTTCAGCGTCGACGGCGCTGCGCTGCAGGCTGGCCAGTTCTATCCGGCCCTTGCCCGACTTCACGACGGCCAGGTTGGTGGAGGGTTCAACGACATCGGGCATGTTCCTGTCCATGGCGATCACGCCATTGGGACATTTGTCGACCGCCTGATACAGTCCCATGGTGGTCTTGTTATCGATGATCTTATTGGGCATCACCGTACGTTCAAGCTTGACCATCAGGCCGGGGTCGGCCTTTATAAATTCAGATTTCACTTCCTGCTCGTAGCGCGACACATATTCCTTGAAGGCTTCCTTGTTGGCATCGGGAACCACCACCACTGCGAACGATTCGCGCGGGATGGCATTGCGCAGGCTCCCGCCTTCGATAGAGGCCAGCCTGGCGCCAAACTTTTCGGCGATGCCCATGAGCAGGGTGTTCATGATCTTATTGGCATTGCCGCGCCCCAGGTTGATGTCCAGTCCGGAGTGCCCGCCCTTCAGCCCTGTGATGCCTATTTTATATGGCGTAACATATGGCATGACCTCCTCTTCCTTGTATGCGAAAATGCCAACCGTGTCGATGCCGCCGGCGCAGCCGATGTACAGCTCGCCTTCATCTTCGGAGTCCATGTTGAGGAGGATATCCCCTTCCAGCAACCCCGGCTTCAGCCCGTTGGCACCGGTCATGCCCGTCTCCTCATCGCAGGTGAACAGGGCCTCCAGCGGTCCGTGCACCATGTCCTGGTCCTGAAGCACCGCCATCGCGGCCGCGGCGCCGATACCGTTATCGGAACCCAGCGTGGTGCCCCTGGCCTTTACCCAATTGCCTTCGATATAGGTCTTGATGGGGTCGGTTTCGAAGTTGTGGTTGGTGCCACTGTTCTTCTGCGGCACCATGTCGAGATGGGCCTGCAGGATGACCCCCTTACGATTTTCCATACCCGGAGTGGCGGGCTTCCGGATGATGATATTTCCAACCTCGTCCCTGAGGGTCTCCAGGCCAAGGTCTTCACCGAATTGCATCATGAAGGACTGTATGGCT
>CAZHYA010000301.1:0-2278 GCA_964536525.1 uncultured Bacteroidales bacterium
GTGCTGGTGGCCATATACTGGTCGTGGTAATTCCTGCCTCCGTGGGGGCTTTTCATCCCGTCGAGGATCATCTCCGTACTGCCATCTGCCATGTTGATCCTGTATACGGCACCTTCATGAAAAAAAGTGGCAAGCAGCATGTCTTTGTTGTGATGGTCATACAGCACCGAATTGATGAAAGCTGCCCGCTGAGCTGTCGGCAGGGCCTGCTTTTCAGGATCGCTGATGAACAGGTAATCAACGCCCTCTTTCCGAAAACGGCTTGCCTCCTTCACATTGCGCGTCAGCAAAACATCCTTCCCGGTCTGGGGGTTAAACCCTTTCTGAAAACCATGCTCCCAGGCAAACCATTCCCAGGTCTTTTCATAATTGCCAAGATCGTATTCGAAGATGCAATCGAAACCTGATGACGATACCAGCAAACGGTCGGCATCATGGCGATGGTTGAACTGCACGGTGTGGATGTAACTGAACCACGGATCGTCGATCCTTTCAATGCCTTTGCTGCCGATCACCTGTACCGTATTCTCTGTCGATACGGCGATCATGTCCCTGGCAACGTCGATGCCCCTTGGCTCGGTGAGAAAGCTCAGGATCTCATAATGGCTGATAAAGCCATTCTCGATCTCCACGTATACCAGCCCTCCCTGTGCCAGCGCCCTGCGCTCCACACTGCCGACCCGGCCGTCGGCACGCTGTCTCGACTTAAGGTAGCGGGTCCTGATCTCCTGAAGGTCGAAACTCTTAACCGTGACCAGAAAGGCCTTGGGTGTGTAGAATCGGCTGCTTTTTCTGAATGATGATAGATCTGTTTTCATTTTACCACCTCCTCCATGATATCTGTCATTTTAAGGGCTGATGCCCTCCTGGAATAGCTGTCGAGCATGCCGGTATTCAATTTCTCCATCACTCCGCCACGTGCTTTCCACCGTGAATACAGCTCCCTGAGGCTTTGCACAAAGGCTTCACTGTCAGTATAATCCAGCATCCTGCTGCGGCCTGTCGCATCCAGTATCCTGGAGGCATCGCCATCGGTGGGCCCGACAGAGAGGATGAAAGTGCCCGAAGCCAGGTATTCAAAAAGTTTTCCGGTGATGATCAGCTTGTTGTTGCGCGACTGCGGGACCACGAACAGCAGGAGTTCCGACATCCTCATGATCCGGGTAACCTCTGCATGCGGCACATAGCTGATGAGCTCCAGGTTTTCGCTGCAACCCCTGGCCTCGAAGAATTTCGGGACGGTGTCGTCGACATTGCCTACAAAGCAGAGTCTGAAATCGCGTGCGAAGCCTTCATCACGCATGATGAGCCCACAGATGCCATCCCAGATATCGGGTATATGCTGGTTTGGCTTGAAATTCCCTGTGTATGTCAGTCTGAACAGGCCATCGCCTGCCCCTGACGGGCTTTGCCCATCCATGTCGTCAAGGTCAAAGCCATTCATCACCACATGCACCCGTGCATTCCGCGAAGCGAATTCCTGCTGCATGCCGGGGCTCACCACCGTCACCGCATCGGCACCGGCAAGCACCCTGTCTTCGTAATCCTTGTCTATTCTTCCCGTCCTGGCCGTCCGCGGCAGCATATCATTATAATACACGGTTGTCCATGGATCGCGCATGTCGGCCAGCCATTTTATCCCCGTCCTTTCTTTAAGGCGAAGGCCTGCCAGATGGGTGCTGTGCGGTGGCCCTGTGGTAACCAGCAGGTCGATGTTTTCGCTCTTGATCACCTCCAGGGCTTTGCGAAAGGCATGAGGCACCCAGCCCTTCCTGGCATCCGGAATAAAAAAGTTGGATCTGACGTACATGGCCAGCCGGTCGACCAGCGACCTCCTTTGGCTGATGTTGATGAGGGCCACCGATACCGACCCGTCCTTCTTGCCCTTAAGCAGATTATAAAAGCGGAAGGGGTCGCGGCTCTTTGTCTTGTATACCTTTATCCCGGCAGGGACTTCCTTTTCCAGTTCCGTGTCGAGCGCCGAATAGGTACCATCCTTCACCGTGACCACATGGGCCTTCCATCCCTGTTCCTCAAAATACTTCACAAACTTGAGCCATCGCTGCACTCCGGGCCCTCCTGCAGGCGGCCAGTAATATGTGAGTATGAGTACGGACTTCATGCCTTTGGCTGGTTACTGGTATCCCGGCTGTCGGGGTTCCATGATTTTTTTTCAGGAGCCCGTTTACGGCAAGCGTAAAAGGGATCCTCATCCATATCAGATCTCCTTGCGTATCCTCATCACGGCATAGATCAGCACGAGCAGCAACAACAAAAT
>CAZHYA010000301.1:2288-3475 GCA_964536525.1 uncultured Bacteroidales bacterium
CCGCTTCGACGCTGCGCACGCCGTTGATATCTTGCACGAGCAGCAGCAACAAGATGCTGCTTGCCAGGCTGATGGTCTCACCCGTGCTATAGATGGCCGGTTCGAACCTGAACTCGATGCTGTGTTTCCCTGCCGGAACCACCATGGCCCTGAGGATCCAGTTGGCCCTGAAATGTTCGGCCGGCTCGCCATCGATGTATGCCTGCCAGCCGTTCGGATAATACACTTCGGAGAACACTGCCAGCAGGTCTTTTCTCGCATCCGTGAGGTAGGTCAGGTGATTGGGTTCGGCCTCACTGAGCTCGATCATGGCGGTAGTGTCGGCCTCAAACGTCTTCCCTTCCAGGATATCGCTGAAGCGCTTGTCGACGATCAGCAGTTTGGCCGGGTCGATCTCGCCCACCCTTATGATCTCCTCGTCAGCATCTTCAACAAGCTCGTATTCGCTCACAAACCAGGCCGACCCGTAGGCGTATGGGTTCATCACCGGGGTGGGACCGGATTGGGTCATCACGATGATATATTTGGTGTTCAGCATGTTGAGCACCGGGAGGCCTTTCAGGTCGCGGCCTATGGTACGGGGATCGGTTTGTTTCTGCAATGTCGCGATCAGCCTTTGTATCTCTGGCTGGATCTGGAAGTCGATGAGTTCCTGGTAGCGTTTTAGCTTGGCACCATGGTAGCCCCCGATCGAGCGGTGGAAATATGAGGTGCTGGCATCGTTGAAGGGGCTCACGGTGAGGTTGAGCACCCTGTACCCCGGGCTTCTGTCCTTGAGGATCTCCCGGTCGGCATCGGTCGCCTGGAACGGGAAATCAACCTCTGAGCTCCTCACAAAGTTATCGTTGTTGAGGTACCTTTTGTTGACCGCCCACATGTCGATCAGCACCAGGATGCCGATGCCGGCAATGATGATGGCGGCATTTTTTATCCAGCCTTTGAGATGGATCCAGATGAGTGCGGCACCCAGCAGGATGTATACCAGGGAGCGGAATGCATCCAGCCTCAGCGTCCTGACACGGTCGGCATGCAGGGCATCGAGCACTTCCCTGTGAAGTTCTTTGGGGAAGCCCATACTGTTGAGATAGTTCGTATCGCCGGCGCACTGGACTCCTATCTGGACGGGGATCTCTATGAAATGATAGAAGCTCTTGTTGTTGCAGATCAGACTGAGAGGTTGAAATTGC
>CAZHYA010000302.1:0-3465 GCA_964536525.1 uncultured Bacteroidales bacterium
GTAGCCCCCGGCCTGGATGATCGCATCGAATGCCGAGCGGTCCACCATAAGGTCTTTGATCACAGGGAATGGCTTTGCCCGCCAGGGCTCTATCACGATGGTGGAACCGTCCCTGAAATTGCGCATATGCATCTGGCAGACGGTGATCCCCTGGTCGGGCCCATGCGGACGGCCATTGATATAAAGGCTGCACATGCCGCAGATGCCCTCTCGGCAATCGTGGTCGAAAGCGATGGGCAACTGTACCTTGTCGACGAGACTTTCGTTGAGGATGTCGAGCATCTCCAGGAAGGAGGCATCGGATGAGATGTTGGTCACCTTGTAGGTCTCAAACTTGCCCCTGGCTTTTGCATTTTCCTGTCTCCAGATCTTTAATGTGAAATCCATGATGTATGTTTTTCGTGATTTTCCCTTTATGATTTATAAGTCCGGTGTTTGGTCTCGATATTTTCAAATGCGAGGGTGTCCTTGCGAAGTGCAGGCTGCTGTGCGTAATATTCCCATGCGGCGACATAGTTGTATTTCACGTCGTCGCGCAGGGCTTCGCCTTCTTCGGTCTGGTATTCTTCGCGGAAGTGCCCGCCGCAGGATTCGTTCCTTTCGAGGGCATCCAGCGCCATCAGTTCACCCAGCTCCAGGTAGTCGGCCATCCTAAGGGCTTTGTCGAGCTCGGAGTTCAGTTCTTCGACCTTACCCGGGATGCGGACATCCTTCCAGAACTCGGCCCTGAGGTCCTGTATCAGGCCGATAGCCTCCTCTAGCTCTTCCTTGTTCCGGGCCATGCCCACATGGTCCCACATGATATGCCCCAGCCGTTTATGGAAGCTGTCGACGGTCTTGGTGCCTTTTATAGCCATCAGCTTTTCCTGTCGTGCCCTGACCTCTTTTTCCGTCTTTTCAAATTCGGGGTGGTCGGTGGGGATGCGGTTTACCAGGATCTGGTCGGCAAGGTAGTTCTGCAGGGTATAGGGCAGCACGAAATATCCGTCGCTAAGCCCCTGCATGAGGGCCGAAGCACCCAGCCTGTTGGCCCCGTGATCTGAGAAGTTGGCTTCACCGCCGGCAAAGAGGCCGGGGATGGTCGTCTGCAGCTCATAATCGACCCATATGCCCCCCATGGTATAATGCACGGCCGGATAGATCATCATGGGCGTTTCGTATGGGTTCTCATCCACGATTTTCTCATACATCTGGAAGAGGTTGCCGTAACGCGCTTCGATGACGGATTTGCCCAGCCTGTTGATCGCATCGGCAAAGTCGAGGTATACGGCCAGACCGGTGCTGCCCACGCCGTAGCCTGCATCGCAGCGTTCCTTGGCGGCCCTCGAGGCCACATCGCGTGGCACCAGGTTGCCGAAGGCCGGATACCTTCTTTCAAGGTAATAGTCGCGGTCTTCCTCCCTGATGTCGTTGGGTTTCAGCTGTCCTTTCCTGATCTTTTCGGCATCTTCCTTGCTCTTTGGCACCCAGATGCGCCCGTCGTTGCGGAGGCTTTCGCTCATCAGGGTGAGTTTCGACTGGTAGTCGCCGTGAACCGGTATACAGGTGGGGTGGATCTGTGTGAAGCTGGGGTTGCCGAACAGCGCACCACGCTTATAGGCCTGCCAGGCAGCGCTGCCGTTCGAGGTCATGGCCATGGTGGAAAGGAAGAATACGTTGCCGTAGCCACCGGTGGCCAGCACCACGGCATGACCGAAGTAGCGTTCAAGCTTGCCGTCGACGAGGTTGCGTGCGATGATGCCGCGCGCCCTGCCATCGATCACCACCAGGTCCATCATCTCCCTGCGGGTGTACATCTTTACCGTCCCCTTACTGATCTCCTTGCTGAGGGCACCGTAGGCGCCGAGCAACAGCTGCTGGCACGTCTGCCCGCGTGCATCAAAGGTGCGGGATACCAGTGCCCCGCCGAAAGAGCGGTTGTCGAGAAGGCCGCCGTAATCGCGTGCAAAAGGAACGCCGCGCGCCACACACTGGTCGATGATGTTGTTGCTGACCTCGGCCAGACGGTAAACATTGGCTTCACGGGCACGGTAGTCGCCTCCCTTTATGGTATCATAGAACAGCCGGTAGATGCTGTCGCCATCGTTGGGATAGTTCTTGGCGGCATTGATCCCTCCCTGCGCGGCAATGCTGTGAGCACGGCGCGGACTGTCCTGGATACAGAAATTCTTCACGTTGAAGCCCAGCTCGCCTAAACTGGCAGCGGCCGCTGCACCGGCAAGGCCGGTACCCACCACGATGATGTCGATCTTACGCTTGTTGGCAGGGTTGACGAGGTGCTGATGTGCCTTGTAATTCGTCCATTTTTCGGCAAGGGGCCCTTCGGGAATTTTGGAATCCAATTTCATATCTTAAAAGTGTTATGGTCTGTAACTGGTTAACTGATCAAAAAATAGAACGGGATGCAGATGAACCCCAGCGGGATGACGATGGAATAGATCGTGCCCACGGCCTTGATAGCAGGCGTATACTTGCTGTGGTTCAGCCCCAGCGACTGGAAAGCCGACTGGAATGCATGGTTGAGGTGAAAGCCGAGGATGATGATCAGTATGATGTAAAGGGCCGAATACCATGTGGAGCTGAAAAGGTTGATGGCCATATGGTAAAAGTCGTGGTCGCTGGCAACCATCATCGGCCCTTCGGGAGCTTCGGTAAAGCCCAGCTTCACGAAATAGAAATTGATGAAGTGGATCACCAGGAAGATGAAGATCACGATGCCCGTGTGGATCATGTACTTGCTGAAGAACGAAGTGTGCGAAAAGCCTTCCCTCCTGTACCTTACCGGACGGGCCATCCAGTTCTGGATCTGCAGGATCAGGCCGTAGAGGATATGGATGATAAAGCCTCCGAACAGCACCACCTCAAAGACCTTGATGATGACATTGGAGGTCATGAAATGCACCGCGGCTTCGAAGATCTCGACATGGTTGCCTGTCAGCGGCAGGATGAAGAGGTTGATGCCCAGGTGCACGATGAGGAAAACGGCAAGGAAAAGGCCTGCAATGGCCATGATGAATTTCTTCGTGAGGGAAGAATAATGCAATAACTTCGCCATAGTTGTTGTTTTTACGAGGAGATCAGGTGTTGATTAAGCTGCATACACCAAAATAAGTGTATTTTTATCGATTAACAAAAATAAAATATATCTGATTCTAAAATGATCCAAAACACTGGAAGCGACTTATTTTTACTGGTTTTAAATAATACCGTATTATGAGATATGACCCTGTCGACCCGGGCCTTTTTACCGGGAACCGAAAGCGATTTTCGGCCATGATGGCCCCTGCTGCCCTGGCCGTCTTCCATTCCAATGATGAATACCCGCGCAACGGCGACCAGAACTTCCCTTTCAGGCAGCAGTCCGACCTGTTTTACCTGAGTGGCATCCGCATTAGAACAATCGTCGCGTCGGCTCGTTTTGCGCGGTGAAATTCGAGGATTTTTGAAATATCCACGTCAGTTAAA
>CAZHYA010000303.1:0-3463 GCA_964536525.1 uncultured Bacteroidales bacterium
GAGGCGGCCTTGGAGTGGTTGACGGAGCAGTACCAGGAGAAATACGGGTTGACCACTGAGCGGATGCAGGGAATTGAATTCATCCAGCAAGCTGGCATAATACGGGGTGATCCGCACAGGCAGGTTCAGCGATCGGGCGGTAAAGCCGATCTCTTCTGCCGATAGATGCAGCATCTTTCCCAGCGCCTCATAGGAGGTGATGCTGTTGCGGACCTGCCATTTCCAGTCATTCCATTCATGCAGCGACACTCCGGGGAAAAACATTTCCCTGAATATCATGCACTTCTCAGAAATCTGCGGGGAAGAAAAAGCCAATTTGGCTGCGACCTGAAGACGGTCTTTTCCGTTTAGCGGCGGAGGTTCTTCGAAGTCCTCCATCTCGAGGAACGACTTCGAAACATTCATGTTTTTAGTGTTCATTCAAATGTTTGAATAAATGATGTAAAGAACCTTTTTTTCATCATCTCAGGCAACGGATGTTCCGTTGCCATTCTGCTGTATTGACGTGGAATAGGAAAAAAGTAACAAAAAAAAATTGCACGGGCCGGGGGCTGACGGATGAAAGTCTTGGTATATGAGGATTATAGGTTTTTCGACCGGGGTATTTTTTTCGGCCGCATCAGGTGTCCGGAAGGGGTCATTTCATTTTTTGGGGGCTGATCATTCTTTCGGGCGACAGTATCCTGTCGAGTTCCTCTTTCGTCATCAACCCTTTTTCAATGCACAACTCGTAAACGCCCCTTCCGGTTTCAAGTGCTTCTTTTGCGAGGCCTGACGATGCTTCGTATCCCAGCACGGGCACCAGGGCCGTGACGATGCCGATGCTGTTCTGGACCATTTCAAGGCAGCGCTTGCGGTTGGCGGTGATCCCGTCGATACAGCGGTGCCTGAGCGTACGCATCGCGCTTTTGAGCATCTCAACGGATTCGAAAATGCTCTGTACGATGACAGGTTCCATCACGTTGAGTTCCAGCTGCCCTGCTTCTGCCGCAAGCGTTACGGTGAGGTCATTTCCAATGACCTTGAAGGCGACCTGGTTCACCACTTCCGGGATCACGGGGTTCACCTTGCCAGGCATGATCGAAGAACCCGGCTGCATGGGGGGCAGGTTGATCTCGTTGAAACCTGTACGCGGTCCCGACGACAGCAGGCGAAGGTCGTTGGAGATCTTCGAAAGTTTCACGGCCAGCCGCTTGATGGCCGAAGAGTACATCACGAAGGATCCGGTATCCTGCGTGGCTTCCACCAGGTTCTCCGCATTTTTAAGGTCCAGCCCGGTAACCTGTCTCAGGTGTTCAACCACCTTGCCGGCATATTCGGGTTCGGAATTGATGCCGGTACCGATGGCCGTGGCACCCATATTGACCTCGAGGAAAAGGCGGGCATTCTCTTCGAGCCGCTGCACCTCTTCTTCCAGTGTGGCCGCATAGGCGCTGAACTCCTGTCCCAGCGTCATGGGCACGGCATCCTGCAATTGTGTCCTTCCCATCTTGAGCACGTCGCTGAACTCCACTCCCTTGGCCCTGAATGCAACAATAAGTTCGCGCAGCACGGCGACAAGCTTACGGTTGTTGTTGTATATGGCGATCTTTACTGCGGTGGGATATGCATCGTTGGTCGACTGCGAAAGGTTGACATGGTTGTTTGGGTGGCAATACCGGTATTGCCCTTTCTCCCTTCCGAGGATCTCCAGCGCGCGGTTGGCGATCACCTCGTTGGCATTCATATTGGTTGAAGTGCCCGCCCCTCCCTGGATCATATCGATGACAAAATGGAAATGATATTTCCCGTTCTGTATCTCCGTGCAGGCGATGATGATGGCCGCCGACAGGTGGTCGTCAAGCAGTCCCAGGTCGTGGTTGGCCATGGCTGCCGCCTTCTTGACCATCGCAAGTGCTTCTATGATCACCGGGTAGAAGTTGAGCGACACCCCGCTGATATTAAAGTTCTCAAGTCCCCGAAGGGTCTGGATGCCATAATAAGCCTGGTTGGGAACCTTCCTGTTGCCAAGCAGGTCGTGCTCCTCGCGCGTTTCTCCTTCTTCATACTGTGCCGCAGCATTCACCATCCTGTTGTTGGCGTGGCGCATCCGGCGGGAAATTACCCTGGCAATGTTGGAGAAGATCTTGAGCGAAGCCTGCCCGTTTTGTGCAAAATAGTCGTTTTTTACCGTAAGTACATGGGTCTTCTCCGTGGCCCGGGCACTGGTCGAATGCCTGCTTTCGCCCGACCAGCTTCCTTCCCCGAGGAAATCGCCCCGCGTAAAATACGACAGCCGAACCTCCTCGCCATAGACATTATTTTTAAAAAGCTCTACCTCTCCCTGGTAAATGATGAAAAGGTCGCGGCGCTCGCCGTTCTCTTCGAAGAGGAAGGCTCCCTTCTGGTACATCTGCTCCCCGGTGTTGTCGGATAAAACCTTTAATTCCTCAGGCGTAAGGTCCCTGAATAGCTCGATCTCCCGTATGAATTCGCTGATCTGTGCACTGTCCATAGCAAAGTTTCTTGGTGATTTTCGTGCAAAGATATGCAAGAAAATACTGCTGTGATCTACTAAACCTGCAGATCCCGGAAAAGCGGAGAAGTAACGGTGAGGAGGATTCCGTGAAGTCAGTGGCCGGCCGACCTGAACAGCCCGATCCGCGAAAGGGCGGGGGTGTTGTTGGCCTCCAGGATCACCAGCCTGAATTGCGATGTGGTTAAAGGCGGGATCCTGATCAGCCGCTTGAAGCCGATGGTTGTGCCTTCAAAGACCGGCATCCATCCTTCTTCTGTCCATGTTTCTAGCCTGAACCTGCTGATCCTTTGCCCGTATTCGACGGGTTCCCGGATCATAATGATGTCGAAAGTCATTTCACGACCGGGACCCAGCGTGATCAGGGCCTGCCTTACCGTGTTGTCGGTCGCCCAAAAGGTGCCGGGATCATTGTCGACCAACCCCTGTGGTGAAAAACTTTCCTTACCGCCACGGGTATTGCTGGCCGAAACCGATACACCTTTTGCAAGGTCCGTGGCGAAGGTCCGGTCAAGGAGTTCCCTGAAAGCCTTTAATGATGCAATATCCTGTTCATGGATCAGGCCCCTTCGGTCGGGAGGGATATTGAGCAGGAGCACCGCGTTCCTGCCTACGGAATTGAAGTAGATATCGAGCAATTGTTCCGGGGTTTTGACGAGGCTGTCCTCCTCCTCGTGATAGAACCATCCGGGCCTGATGGATACGTCGCATTGCCCGATGATCCAATCGCTTCCTTCAGGATCCCCGGAGTTCAGGTAATCCTGATCCGACCTGCCAATGATCAGCTTGTCCCTTTCGATGGTCGACCAGAAGGGGTCGCCGGCGTGCCCGTATTCATTGCCGATCCATCGGATCTCGGGGCCTGCATCAGAAAATATCAGGATGTCGGGTTGTGGCCTCCCTCGGCTTGCTTTCGGCGGGAATCGTCCACGAAATCAACACCCCCCT
>CAZHYA010000304.1:0-3447 GCA_964536525.1 uncultured Bacteroidales bacterium
GGCTTCGGCGGCGAGGAGACGTTCGTGGGTGGTGACGGCTCGGTGGCCGCACCAACGGCAGGGTTGCATTTTACGGATGACGTAATGGAGGCCATAAGGAAAAAAAATATCCTAACCGGAAATGTTACCCTCCATGTGAGTGCAGGCACCTTCAAACCCGTAAGCCACGCTGATATCCACGACCATGAGATGCATACCGAACAGCTCGTCATCAGGCGCAGGCTGGTCGAAGACCTGCTGGCCAACAAAGGCAGCGTGACCGCCGTCGGGACGACCTCCATGCGCACGCTCGAAAGCCTTTACTGGTATGGCCATATGCTGGCTCATGACCCGGAAGCAGGGTTCCATGTCACACAGTGGTATCCTTATCAGGAA
Organism: uncultured Bacteroidales bacterium; assembly: GCA_964536525.1. Lineage (GTDB taxonomy): Bacteria > Bacteroidota > Bacteroidia > Bacteroidales > B18-G4 > B18-G4. The sequence goes on from CAZHYA010000304.1 coordinate 376, forward strand.
AGGAATGCTCAATGGTCTGCCGGACAGTCGCTGCAGCGGGTACTCAAATACATGCATGATCGGGGGCTGGAGGAGATCCACGGCACCACCAGCCTCATCATTATCCCATCATATCGTTTCAGGATCGTCGATATCCTCGTCACGAACTTCCACATGCCCAAGAGCACGCTGCTATTGCTTGTGGCGGCCTTCGCCGGAGTAAAGTGGCGTGAAGCATATCAATATGCGCTCGGCCATGGGTTCAGGTTCCTGAGCTACGGCGACAGCTGCCTGTTTTACAGGAATGATCAGACCTTATAACCAAGATAATACCTGAACGATCGAATGATATTGACCGGCTTTTGCATGTCGCACAGCATTTCATCCCTGCGGTAAGCCGGATGCCTGAATTCTCCGTCCGTCTTTTTCTGCAGGGCCTCGAGCTGACCGAGGCAGACAAGGCATCGCGAAATGCCCATGACCAGTTTATGCAGCAAGCGATCAATATTTTCTTTTCGAAAGGCTGTTTTTCTTATCATTACCGCTGTCAAATGGAGCTGGTTGATGAATACCTCCCTGACTTCACTAATGTTTCTGCAGCCTGTGACGAGGGTCTTTATTTGCCCGGGCCCGTCCTTCCAAACGTCGAAGATGTCATTTCCCAGCTGCATCAGGGCCCCTGCATGGAATAAGGCATCTGCTTCGCCCTCCACGGGTTCGTGCTCAAATACCGATCGGTAAAACAACAGCGAATAGCCTCCTTTATCGAAGGTGATCCTGCGGATATCGGCTGTACTGAGGCTGTCGCCTGCCTGGTTTCTGCTTTCAAGCTGGGCCGCGAAAACCCGTTCAAATGCCTCTCTGAACGATTCCCCGTCGTACAGGTGATTATGAACTTTAATGAGGAAAAGGATGAAAAGCTTTTCAAGAGAAGAGGATGGGGTGAACGAATGCGGGTTGTCCATCATCTGTCTGATGGATGACGTTCCGAGATGTGTCTTATCGAAGAAATCGTCGTACAAGCCTGTCAGCGCTCCCTGGTAGGTGCTCGCCATCCTTTCGCGCCGGCTCATGGGGGTTCCCCTGAGCGTGCAGAACATTTCACCAACGATGGCAGGGACTCCCAGGCCGTAATACTCTTTGATCTTCCTGAAATCCTCTTCATCAAGCGTGCCGTCATTGTTGTTACCTGCTGCCATCAGGTCGGGCAATAGCACCTCCCTGATAAAATCCTTTTGCCGGTGCACATCCATGTAGAGTGCCCGATAGGTCGGGATCAGTCTGATCAGATTTCCAATGGTCATGGCGTATCTGCAGTTTATCGTGTTAAATGATAAGCCGTCGCCCGATGCCTGTTAAGGATATGGTCGGATTTTACGCAGCTTATAATAATACAAACATAATAATTTAACCGGATTTATTACTTTTGGATACTCATTCAATCTCCCTGCCATGGCAGAGTATAATTCTACCAAGAAAAAGCCGCCCGATCCTCCGAAAGAAAAGGAGATGTCGTTCTGGGAGCATCTCGATGAGTTGCGCTGGCACCTGGTAAGGTCGATCGCAGCGGTGCTCGTGCTTGCCATAGTGGCATTTATCTTCAAGGATTTTATCTTCGACCGCGTGATCCTGGCCCCCATCAGGCAGGATTTTCTGACCACCAGGCTGCTGTGTGCATTTGCAGAATATGTTGGAGTTCAGGCCCTGTGTCTCGACAATTCCAAACTCGAGATCATCAACATCCGGATGTCGGGGCAGTTCCTCACCCATATGTATATTTCGGTGATGGCAGGCATCATCCTGGCATTCCCATATATCCTGCACGAGATCTGGAGCTTCATCAAGCCTGCGCTTAAACCGAACGAAAAGAAATATTCCGGAGGGGCCGTGATCGTATGTTCGATCCTTTTCCTAGCAGGGGTGCTGTTCAGCTACTTCCTGATCGTCCCGCTCACGATCAATTTCCTCGGGACCTACCAGGTCAGCGAAGCGGTGGCCAACAATGTATCCCTGAGTTCATATATCAGCACGGTGGTTTCGGTATCACTCTCGGTAGGGATCGTTTTCGAACTGCCGGTCTTTGTTTTCTTTTTCACCAGGCTGGGCATCCTCACCCCTGATTACCTTAAACGGAACCGGAAATACACCCTGGTGATCCTGCTGGTGATTGCTGCCATCATCACCCCTCCTGATATCTTCAGCCAGGTGATGGTGGTAATCCCCTTGCTTGGCCTTTATGAACTAAGCATAGTGATCTCCGGCAGGGTATACCGGAAACGGCAAAGCGAGCTGGCAGGATAGTGCAGCGCAGGGGTGTGATGGTAAGGGAGCGGCCTTTATCAGTTCAGGGCCGTGGGCTCTACTTCTTTTCTTTTTCTGTGTCCCTGGGGATCTTGCAGCAGTTGTTGTACATGCAAAGGGCAAACAATGCAGAGGCAATGACTAGGTGGATGATTACCGGGTTGTGGTTTTGCGTTGATGTGATCTGGGCACAGCAGCCGAGATAGCCCGCCACCACGATAAAAATATACCCCAGGAACCCAAATGCACCGAAAAGCAGGGCGAAATTCGCTAAAATATGTTTTCTCCTCATCCGGACCGTATTAAGAGTGATTTACCAAATTTACGATTTATCTTCGAGATGGTCAATACCTGTTTGTGATTTGTAATACTATAAACCTTGATATAGATCATATGATCATTCGATCATTACCGATCATTTTTATCTGTAACCGTCTGTCAGCACCCTCCTTCAACGGCCGATTGTTTTTTCCTTCTCGTGGGGACCACGACCTGGGTTTCCGTTCCCGCTCCTGCAGGCCCGATTGTGGCACTGCCCATCTCTTCCATGATCCCGTAAAAATCGTAAGCGGGCTCTTCAACAAGGTAAGCCGGTGTCTCAGGCATATCATAAAAATCGAGGGGACCGGTAGTAAAATAATGATAGCCGCCCATCAGCACCCTGTAGTTATCGTATCCAAGCTGCTTGAGGATCATCCACGGGCCGTTTGCTTCAAGCTGCGTCTGTCCGTAAAGGATCACGGTAACGGAATCGGCAGCATATTCATCGAAATCCCTCAGGTTTTCCTTGTC
>CAZHYA010000305.1:0-3447 GCA_964536525.1 uncultured Bacteroidales bacterium
TATTGTGCAAAATCCCCCAACATTGCCACCTTTGAGAATAATGTCTACGTGATCCGCCTTGCGGAGATCTATCTCATCAGGGCTGAGGCAGAAGCCATGCGTAACGGGGTGATCGGCGACATACAATACGACATCAACCAGGTGCGCCATCGTGCCGGCCTGGGAGATACGGATGCAGACACCCATGACGAACTCCTGCTCGCCATCGAAAAGGAAAGGCGCAACGAGCTGGCCTTTGAGGGCAAGCGGTGGTTCGACCTGCTCAGGACAGGAAGGGCCATGGAACTTGTCGGTTCGGTCACGAACACCGACCAGTTGCTTTTCCCGATACCCCTGTCTGAACTGCAGGCCAATACCAACCCCGGAATGTACCAGAATCAAGGATACTAATAAATCAATACACCATGGAAAAACTATTTAAAATCATTCTGTTCATCCTGATCACATCAGGCATTATTGCAGCAGCCTGCAAGAAAGAAGAGGAAGAGGTGCCCCTGGCCAGCACCGTAGCTGATTTCAGCTATGTTTCCGACAACGACTTCATGGCCCCTACCCAGGTCAGTTTTACGGATAAGTCCATCAACGCCCTTGGCTGGTCCTGGGACTTCGGTAACGGTGAAACCTCCACTGACCAGAACCCCGTGGTCACCTATACTGAAGGCGGTATCTATACTGTTTCCCTGACGGTGCAACCGCTTAATAATGTCATCAACAACCAGCTGACCAAGGAGGTCAATATCATTGTTCAGTCGCCGGGTGCCACCGAGCCCAAGACCCTCTATTTTACCAGCAGGGCTACGGGTAAGGTACATTATGTGCTCCTCGACACGATTGTCCCGCTGGTATTCGATTTCCCGACAGGAGGGTTATTCAAGCCTTACGGCATAGCTTTTGACAAGAATAACAAAAAAGTATACGTGAGTGATACCGATGGTTTCATATACCGTTATGATGCCGATGGCGAGAACCAGGAGGTAGTGCTTGATGCCGCACCGGTTCCCGAACTGGGCAGCCCATATGGGATACTGGTGATCGGCGATAAGCTTTACTGGGCAAAGGAAGGGGGCATCTATATGTCGAACCTCGACGGATCGGCCCCGGAAGCTTTTGCAGCATTTACCGGCGCCCCTGAGTGGCCGTTGGGCATGGCTTATGACAGCCTGTCGGGAAAGATCTACTTTGTCAACGACAAGCTCGACTTCAGCGGGGGCGTCTGGACCATCAACATTGATGGCACGGGCCTTACAGAGATCATCCCGGGTGTGGATGCCGGGGCCATTGCCCTTGACATCACGCATAACAAGCTGTACTATATCGACTGGATCGGCGGGGTCTTTATGGCCAACCTCGACGGCAGCAACGTTACCAATATCAACGCCTCCATGAACGAGAATTTCTCCTGGGGGATCATTGCCGACCCGGAAGACGGATATCTTTACGTGGCCGACAAGGGAAATGATATCATCATCCGGTCAGCGCTGGATGGCAGCAATGCGACCAACTGGCTTACAGGCATCGACCCATATGCCATGACCATTTATTTCCCTGAGTGAGCGGGATCAAGGTTTTTGGAACACGGAGTCGCCGGGGACCAGCACATCGATGATGAGGCCCTTCCCTCCCAGGAGGCCCTTCCCGTTGGTGACGGCATTGCCATTGAACAAGATACGGATCACCTGCCCGTCGCCCGTTACGCGGGCATAGCCGTCCTCCACGACCAGGGCGGTGGCTTCATCGATGCCATAGCATGCTGTTCCGGGATTTTCAAGGGCCACGCTGATCAGCCTGTTCATGCGCATGCGCCGGATAAAATGCTGGTCGACGATGGCATCTTCAAGCAGGCCCAGCCCTTCCCTGAGTTCGACGTTCGCGGCTTCGATGGTGCGGAAGTCGCCCGTGTATTCCGCGTGCCTGAACTCATTGCCGGTGATCATCCTGCGGCTCATGACCGCAGCTCCAGCACTGGTGCCGGCGATCACGGCACCGTCGCGGTAGGCATCCAGGATCGCACTGTGCACGGGAGTGTTCAGCACGATATCCATGAACTTCGACTGGTCGCCACCCGTGATGTAGATCAATGCGGCCCGCCGGAGGCTGTCGAGGCATATTTCTCCGCAGAGCAAAGGATCATCGATGTTCATGATGGTAACGTTTCCAGCCCCCCGGTCGGTGAATTGCTTCCTGCCATACCAGCCGGCCGTATCCGGTTCGCTGCTGGCCATGGGCAATACCACGATGTAGCCGGCACTGTCGGTGCCCGAAAGGCTGATCATTTCCTTAACCATGCTGTCGGGGCGTTTGCCTCCCCCGATGATGAAGAGCTTGCCTTCGGCAACTGCTTCCGCCAGAGGTGTTTCCGGCTGGCACGAACCCAGCATAAAAATGCCCAGGATGATGAACAGCAGTTTATTTTTCATAAGCCCCCCTTTTTACGATCCGCCCGGTCTTCACCATGAGGTTGCCCATGGCCATCAGGTGGATCATATTGAAATCGGGATCGAGGATCAGCAGGTCGGCATCGTAACCCTCCCTGATCCTCCCCTTTCCATGCAGTTTCAGGATATCGGCCACATTGGAAGTGGCGAGGCTGACGGCCGTGGCAATATCGGTTTCTTCCCGGAGGATGGCATCTTTCAGTTCGCTGAACACCGAGTAGGGATATCCCATCTCCAGTTTCAGAAGTTTTCCTTCCTCATCGAAAGAAGGCAATGACCCGCAGGCGTCGGAGGTCAGGGTGATGTGGGAGAGGGGTACGCCGGCCTGCAGCAGTTCGCGGATGGCTTTTGAGGGTTTTACCTCGTCGTCGGGGAAAAAGGGGTAGGAGCTGGCCGTGAGGTCGATAAACCCCTGCTTACCATAATTTTTGGCATCCTCGAAGATATAGCTGTTGCGGTTGCAGTGTGTCGGCCAGAACTGCTTGAGGGCCACGCCGTGTTCCTCCTGCACGCGGTAGAGAAGCCTGAATGGATCCTTCTCATCGCCCATATGGATGTTCACGACACCGCTCTTGTTTCCAAGCATGGCTCCCACCCTGGCATGCTGGGCGATCCTTGCCAGCTCTGCCGCGGAAGGCTTCGACGAGCGGTGGTCGGCAATGGCCACTTCCCCCACTCCAATCACCTCTTCGAACAGGGCAATGTCGCGTCCCACATCGCCCGTGAGGGTAGGTACCGGAACCTGGTAGGCCCCGGTAAGCATCCATGCAGACACCCCTTCCTGGCGGAGGGCTTTAACCTTCATCAGTACCGACTCAAGGCTGCGTGTCATGCCGTCGGTGCCCAGGCATCCGATCACGGTGGTCACGCCGGCTTCAAGCATATGGCTGAGCTGCATTTCCGGTGTCCGGGTGGCGGGACCGCCTTCCCCGCCTGCCCCGGCAATATGCACATGTGCATCGATGAGCCCGGGAATGACGATGAGGCCCTTACCGTCGATCACGTCATCGAG
>CAZHYA010000306.1:0-380 GCA_964536525.1 uncultured Bacteroidales bacterium
AACATCTTACAGACAAACCCATTGCCGTCATCGGGGGCGGAGCTACAGCACGCGGGCAGGCGGCCTGTGCTGCAATTACAGGACACAAAGTACGTCTCTATGAGCTTCCCAAGTTTTTCAGCGGACTCGGCTGCATAAGGGAAAACAGGGAGATCAGGCTCAGCGGAAGGCAGGAAAGCCTTTACGGTTTCAAGCGCGAGGGCCTCGCGAAGATCGATGTAGTGACCGACGATATCAGAAAAGCAGTTGAAGGGGCCGGGATAATTATCATAAGTTTCCCAGCCATTGGGTACAAGGCATTTCTGGAGAAATTGATCCCGCACCTGGAGGAAGGCATGGTCATCCACTTCACCACAGCGAATTTCGGTTCGCTTATTCTT
>CAZHYA010000306.1:440-1168 GCA_964536525.1 uncultured Bacteroidales bacterium
CGCGGCAGGATGCACGAAAAAGGTCGTCATCGGCGAATGGAGCAGCCAGCCTTACGGGATCCGCATCAAGAGCGCGGGCGGCGAACAGATGCCGGAGGTGAGCATAAATTATTGGGCCATATCCCTTCGCGGTGCTGCTCTGCCAATGACAGACCAGGATGCATTCTTTGAGTCGAAGAAATATGTACCTTCACTTGATTCGGTCGTTGATCCGATCCGGGGCGATACTGTAGCCGACATCGGGTTCTGCCCAGTCCAGCTCCATGGCCGAGAGGTCGGCTTCATGCAGCCACCAGGCATTGTCGAGCTCTTCCCGCGGGATGCCGTCGCCGCAGGAAACAAGGAACATCAGTGCAAAGAGGTAAAGGATATGTTTTTTCATGACGAGGGTGTTTTTTCAGGCCCGAAGTTACCAAAATTAATGGAACTGATGAAAGGGAAAGCGGGCTTCATGGATGAATAAAGGCTTCGGGCATCGGGCGTCGGGCGTCAGGTCACTTTCTATGGAATTTCCTCCACAAAACCCTCGCTGTAAAGGTTCAGCAGGATCACCACCACCACGAGGATCATCAGCAGGAAAGCCCATACGAAGGCGGCCCTGCGGCTGTAGTTCCTGGCTTTTTTCTCTTCCCACCAGTATTTTGGGGTGATGCCGGCAATGATGAAGGTGAGGATGCCGGCCAGGTTCACGGCCATGTTCGCCAGGCCGTGCCAGGAGGTCTGTCCCG
>CAZHYA010000306.1:1178-3447 GCA_964536525.1 uncultured Bacteroidales bacterium
TGAGGGGTGGCAGCAGCGCCACGGCCACCATCACGCCTACCAGAGCGGAAGCGCCGCCCCTGAGGATGGTCACCGCGCCGGCCGCGCCGCTCATGAATGCCAGCACGATGTCGCTCATCCTGATGCCGGGATCCTGAAGCATCCCGGTGTCGACACGGTAAAAGACGCCCCAGGCAAAGGCGATCACCAGGGAGATGACGGTGGCCAGGAGCCCCGTGACGGCAGAGGTACGCACCAGCGGGATATCGCCCAGCACGGTGCCGAAGGCCAGGGCAAGGTTGGGGCCCAGCAGGGGGGCGATGACCATGGCCCCCACCAGCACGGGGATGTTGTCGTTGAGGATGCCGATGCCGGCCACGACCGACGACAGCACCACCATGATGAGGAAGTTGCGGCTCATCTCCGAAAAGTCCTTGATGTCGTCGTAAAGCTCTGCCCTGCTGATGCGCAGCAGGAAGACCTTTTTCTCAGTCACCTTCTCTTCAGGCTCCTCTTCCGGTTCGGCCTCCTCTTCCGCCTCGCGGGGGATCACCGCCTCAACGGGCGAGAGGATGATCCTGAAACCGGGCGTTTCCGAATATTTCTTGTCGAGACGGTCGATCAGGGCCTCCGAATTTTCAGCCTGGCTGAGGAAGGCCGCCTTGCACATCCCCTCGTTGAGGTCGGCCCACCAGGTGCCGGAAACCTCATTGCGCTCCAGGAAACCCGAAAGATCCTCCTTCTCGGTAGTATGGATGAATATTTCTACTTTACGCTGGGCCATAAATGGGTTATTTTCCATAAAGGTATAAATTACCCTGAAAAGCCATGCACCTGCGGCAACAGTTAGGCCAAACCGACAAACGATACCGCCCACACAGCCATTCATCAAAAGACCCAAAAATAATTTGACAAAAGCTATTGACTTTCATATATTTACGTAATTATTTCCAATAATGGAGCATCATTCAAAGCTATTCCTGAAAAGCTAACAGCAAAATCCATCAACATGAGATCATTAAAGAAAACCCTTGACCTCCTGTGCGTTCTGATCATCTTTTTCACCGCCATAAGGGCCGGGGCCCAGGATGGGCGCATCTTTTATGCCGTGGAAATCGACGGCGTACTGTGTGGCTATGCCACGACCGACGTCAGCGACATCACCTGCCAGGGTTCCCCTGCCATCGAAACGCGCGACACGGTGCACCTGATGCTTAAAGCCCTCGGACAGGACATGAACATGAAGATCATCTCGAAGCACGTGTTCCGGCCCGAAAGCTACAAGATGATCCTGAACCGCTCAAAGTTCGATTACGATGCAGGCAACGTGGTGGAAACCATCAACGAGGTGTTCGATGGTTACGTCCTGCGAACCGAACTGCCAAGGGAACTCCCCGACACCATCCCGACAGGGGAGGATGTGATCTTCGACAACCCGCTGAGCGCACCATTCCTCATCAAAGATTTCGTACAGGAGGGTGAAAAGGAAAAAACATACCGTGTCTTTGATTACATGAGGGGACGTATCGTCGACCAGCGTTACACACTGCTGGACGAGGAGACCATCAGCCTGGCGGGAAAAGACCATGATGTCATGGTTTTCAATGTTTTCAATGCCACCGATGGGCTGAACTCCAAATTCTGGGTCAGGAAGACCGACGGGATGACCCTCAGGTTCGAGGTGATGAACAGGAACATCTACCTGGCCGACGAAGCGGTGGCCAAGCAGATCAGCACCGTCGACCTCGACAACAGCATCTTCGCGAAGGTCGGAAAGAACATCCCTGCCTTCATGGACATGTCGTACCTCAGGGTGAAGGCCGATCTCAAGTCGGCCGGTGAGGGCCTCAGCGTGGAAAGCCTCAACTTTCCCGGGCAGAAATTCGAGGGGACGGTTGAAGATAACCATGTCAAAGGCATCTTCGAGATCGAGCCCCGCTGGTACGACGGGCAGGGGGCCCCTCCCTTCCCGCCTGATCATAAAGGGAATAAAGAATTGAAAAAATATCTTGAGCCTGAACTGTTTATCGAGTCCGACCATCCCGAGATCATCGCAAAGGCGAAAGAGGTCACTGCCGGTGCCGCTGATTCGTGGGATGCCGTGGTCCGCCTGAGCAAATGGGTCGGCCATGAGATCAGGGGGGCCGTCCCGGGGGGCACTTCGGCCATCAACACCCTCAGGACCATGGAAGGCGAGTGCGGATCCCATTCGCGGCTGCTGGCAGCATTGTGCCGTGCTTCCGGCATCCCGGCAAGGCTTTCGGTAGGCTGCATGTATTCACCATGGTAC
>CAZHYA010000307.1:0-3420 GCA_964536525.1 uncultured Bacteroidales bacterium
AAAGCCCACGCCATTTGCATGGGCTTTTTTTATTATGGTCCATTTCGTTTATATCCTCCAAAGTGAAACCGATGAAAGTTTCTACATCGGTTATTCTCTGAACCCTCAAAACCGGCTGGAGGAGCATAATAATGGCAGGTCAAGGTATACCAAACGGAAAATCCCCTGGAAACTGCTTTACACCGAGAGCTTTGAATCCAAAACCGAAGCATTAAAAAGGGAGCGCTTCCTTAAAAAACAAAAAAACAGGGAGTTCTATCAAAAACTTATATCAGAGCGTTAATAAGCCGGCCTGTCATCCCGAGTACTCGGGACGGGCCTGCCCCGAGGACTCGGTGGTTAAATTGCCACCTGCCCGGATTCCTCGGGCTCCAGCCCGCTAACGCCCACGCCATCTGCATGGGCTTTTTTGTTATCAGGCCATTTCAATTCAGCTATGCGACCCCTGCGGGGTCGTGACCATTTTTCCCGGCCCATCTGCCAATAAGATGCGACCCCTCCGGGGTCGAAATGATCCTTCACTGCCTTCTTGCCAATGATATGCGACCCCGGAGGGGTCGAATATTTTCCCATCCGTGATCCGGTATCCGGTATCCGGCAGCCAGAGACCAGAATCCAGTATCCAGTTTTCACGGCCCGTGCGCCAATGAGATGTGATCCCTGCGGGATCAGGACTGCAAGCGGATTTCCTTAAAAAGCCGATGATGCCGGAGGCATCACATATCATTAGATTTTACGTTTTCCTTGTCCTTATGCGACCCCGGAGGGGTCGAATATCTTCCCATCCGGTATCCGGCATCATATAACAGAAATGACAAGCCCTCACCCGATCCACGGCATATCTTCCCATTAAATTTTCGATCATATCTAAAGTTTTCTACCTTTATGTCCTTAATTTTGTCAATCTGAAATAACCTAAATGATTGCTCATGGTGAAAAAAGATGACCGCACTTCACTCAAAAGCTATAAGGAAAGATACGATCTCGTAAGGCATCCACGCCGCATCAGAAGCTCCGATGTGATCGAGGGCGTATTCGAGAACATCATCTACTACGGCTCGCCCGACCCTTCACTCATCGCTGCCACAGGCACTGTAAGCGGCATTGATTGCATCATCCTTGGACAGGAAAAGCCACGGAAGGGCAAGAGAAGCAAGGCTACGGGCATGGTGAAGCCCGAAGGGTTCAGCTTCGGGCTGGAGATGCTCGAACAGGCTGAAAAGAACAAGATCCCCATCATTACCTTTATCGACACCTACGGCGGCGATCCCAGCATGGAATCGGAAATGGGCGGACAGTCGTTCCTTATCTCCGACTCCATCAGCCGCTTCTGCGATGCCAACACAGCCACGCTCAGCTATGTGATCGGAGAAGGGGGAAGTGGCGGCGCCCTGGCCATGCAGGTTGCCGACAAGGCCTTCATGCTCGAAAATGCCATCTATTCCGTGATCGCACCTGAAAGCTGCTGCAGGATCATCTTCCACCGGCGCCTGGCTGCAGGGGAAGACATAGAAGAAGTCTTGCCCGATGCACTCAACATCCTCAGGCCCGGCGTGGAACACCTGAAACAGATCGGTATGGTCGACGAAATATTGCCTGAGCCAAAGGAAGGAGCCCATAGCGATTACGCGTTCACATGCAATGTCATAAAAAAGTCGCTGGTGAAAACCCTGGGCGAATGGATCCCTCGGAACAAAAAGGGCGCAAAGACCATCAAGCCTGCCATCATCAAAAAACTGAAAGAAAAACGCCGCCACAAGGTGTTGCACTATGGCGAATTCATCGACGACCTCGACAAGCTGGCCAAGCGACGTACAAAAAGGAAGTTCCCCGAAAAGGTGAAGACCATCGATATTGAGCAGGAAAGTTTCGAGATCATGCATCTTATCAAGGCACACCTTGAAAAGCAAGGCATTGAGGATACCGAGCTGGTAAACTGCGAAAAAGAATGGGATCCCGAGAGAAACCTCTTCAAGGTTGCCGGCGGATGCGGGTTCATCTCCAAACAGGAATACATCGACAACTTCTATGCCTGCCCGAAATGCGGCAAGGGTGAATACCTCAGTGTTGAGGAACATATTGAGAAGATCTGCGACAAAAACACCTTCAAGGAAATCGAAGGCGACCTGTCGTTTAAGAAGATGCTGAATGGCGATTTCTATAATTTCGGCAGCTACAGGGACACCCTCGTGAAGACCAGGGAAAAGTCGTTCAGCAACGAAGGACTGGTAACCGGAACGGCCAGGATCAACGGCAAGGATATTGTCCTGGTGATCTCCGATCTGCGCTTTTTCGGCGGCTCTTTCGGTGCGGTATTCGGGGAAAAGTTCAAACGCGCTGTCGACTATGCCGTCGAACATAAGCAGCCGTTCATCTCGGTATGCTCATCAGGCGGGGCGAGGACGAACGAAGGCCCCATGTCGCTGGCACAGATGGCCAAGATGAACATGGCCCTGCTCGACCTGAAAAACGAAGGCATCCTGTACCTGTCGGTGATCACCGGGCCAACCACCGGCGGCGCCTATGCCAGCTATGTCACACAGGGCGATATTATTATAGGCGAGGAAGGAGCGCTGGTGGAATTCGCAGGCCCGAGGGTGGTCATGGGCGGAGGCTTCAGCGTCGACCGCGAAATCATCACTACCAACAAGCTTTATGAAACAGAAAAGATCCAGCACCTGGTGAAAAGGCGCGAGCTCAAGGACCTCCTCTCCTATTATGTGAGGCTCTTCTATGCCCTTCGCTACCCCGACAAGCGCAGAAACCGGGGCAGGATACTCGACTTCAGAAAGATGCCGGTTGAATGAGCATTGTACGCATCATAACTGACTTTCACATATGAACACCACAGTAAAACGATGACAGGAAATGGCCATCACCAACCTTAAAAAATACGAGCACAGCTTCATCATACTGGCAGCGCTTGTCATATCCTTTCTCTACACCCTGCCATTCCTGTCGTCATTATTCAATGCCACCCCCGATGCCACGAACCCTTTCCAGAATTCCAGCTTTATCCTGAAACGTTCGGCATGGTATTTCGGTCACAGCTTTGTCTCCCTGCTCATCTTTATCTATTTCAACTATACCTGGGCTTCTTTCATCACCCCCCGAAGGGCCAAAAAGATCTTCAGAGTGCTGCTGCTCATCGCTTATGATATCGTGTTGGCCACCGGACTTCTCTGGGCAACGGTGTTCATTGCTGAATACACCATAGGTAACCCTTTCGGGATCAGAGGAGCCGTATACTGGTATATGTGGAAGTATATCCTCATCCTGCCTCTCGCCGCGATCTTTGCCTTTATGTTGAATCTGGTTGTCAAGGCCAAGATCATTGAGATAGAAAACTATAAACTGAAGCAGGAAAACCTGAACAACCAGCTAAAAACCCTTCAGGACCAGGTAAATCCTCATTTCCTC
>CAZHYA010000308.1:0-1140 GCA_964536525.1 uncultured Bacteroidales bacterium
TCCCGTTCACGCTCATCCTGACAAGGTACATCCCGGCGGCCAGGCCTTCTCCGCTCCAGCGGAGCTGATGGGTGCCTGGTTCACAGCTACTGTTGATCAACGTAGTGATGTATTCTCCCTGGTTGTTGAAAACATCCGCCTGAACATTGCCTTCTTCTTCAAGGGTAAACCCGATATTTGTTTCACTTGAGAACGGATTGGGATGAATGGAGAGAGCATCAGCATCCATATCCTCTTCAGCGATATTGCCGGCACATTGCAGAAACCTTGAGTACCATATTTGCCAGTGACCGTTACGGTAGGATTCCCATACCAGATAGTCATACCAGCAGTAGTACGAACCGGCACTTTCTCCCACAAAGGTCTGCGGGTTCCTGTTCATGGTTCCTGAATTTGTGAAATCGAGGAATACGGGAGAACCTGCCCATTCAGTCATATAGATCTCATCAACTCCGTTGTCGGGATACGGAATTGCCACCCAATCATCAGGGGACCAGCTTTTCACTGCGATCACCATTCCGAGTGCCGCAGGTTCGAAAGCCGAATCGCTGCTGAGCGGGTATGTACTGAAAAGATCCGTAGACCAGGGCCAGTCGATCATGATGCGCCAGCTGGAATCCTTGTAAGCACTCCAGATGAAATTACCATAGTGCAGGGCCCGGCTCAGGTTTCGGCAATTGTTGCTGTCGTAGAAGATCTCCGGCACACTCCAGTTGCCCACCCAGTTGCATACCGTTTGGAAGATGTGTAGCTCACTGGTGTCGGCTTTGAGGTAGTTCAGCATAGCCTGCGACCCGGAGCCGTTCAGCGCCGGGTTACTGCAGCCGGGAGCATCTACCAGGGCCTCATCATCCAGGTATATCGAATTCCCTTCTTTCATCAGGTTAACGGCAAAAAGGCTGTCGTTGCGGGTATATGCCAGGGTATTGATCACGTAGGGCGTACTCTTCCAGAATACATCATCTCCTACAACCAGTTCGCCTTCGTCACCTGCGGAGTTTATCAGCAGGGCAGGCGTTGTGAAAGTTCCTCCATCCAGGTAAACGGTATAATAAATGTCTTTCTTTCCACCCTGGTCAGAAATATAAAAGAGGAACAGGAGCGAATGGACAGATTGGCCGAGCAAAAGAAAAAATTTGA
>CAZHYA010000308.1:1150-3417 GCA_964536525.1 uncultured Bacteroidales bacterium
TCCGGGAAATACCAGGAATCCATGATCCTGGGGCTGGTATAGTGAATGCCTGAGTCAGCAAGCACTTCAATGGGGGGGATCCCATCCAGAAAATTGTTGAACATGATGGAGGTGGAAACCGGATCGGTCGATCTTTCCCAGGTCATAAAGAGCGCTTCACCGTTCTCGTAGCTGATGCTCATATGCATGTTGCCGTGATTGTGCAGTGAATCCGTAAGTGGTGCAGGATCCGACCACTCCCAAAAATTTTGTGCCTGCGATGTCAGTGTGATGAACAGGCAAAACACGGCAACCGAAAATATCCTCCCGGCCATCCACCTCACTTCCTTTTTCCATTTTCCATTTTCCATTTTCCATATTCCCTGCCTCACTGTATCCCCTTGAACAGGTCCTGCATGAAATTGCCAAGCAGCGGGACCGGACGTGCTTCGCCCTGGGCGGCGTAGATCAGCCCCATCAGCCAAAGGACAAAGAGGAAGATCCCGGCGGCCCAGCCGATGATCGGGATCCAGAAAACCACCCAGCCCACGATACCCAGGATCAGGATACCGAGCGATTGCCGGATATGGTAAATGGCCAGTTCGGATTTATCGTTCTGGTAGAGCACAAAAGAGATGATCCAGCCGATCAGGGTCAGGTAGCTGACGATCGCGATCAGCTGGGCATTCGAAGAAACAGGTTGTTGTTCCATTGGATTTTGGATTGTTTGTTTTTAGTTATACGAAGATAAGCATCAGAGACCAGATTTCAAAATATCTCAGAAACGCAGCGACAGGCAACTCAAACCCCCGTCGACCTTCCTGAACTCCGACATCGCGAGTTCGATGGTTTCATACCCGGCAGCCCTGATGTTTTTGAGGGTTTCGGGGTATCCTTCCGCGACAAGCACTTTGCCGTTGACCCATAGCGAGTTTGCTGCATAGGCTTCGTGAGCGGGAACCGGGATGATGTTATATGCGGCAAATGAAAGGTGGCTGGCCAGCGATTCCGTGGCCAGCAGGTTGTTATGCTCGAGGTACGAAACCCCCGATTTCAGGTGCAGGATATCCGGCACTTCAACGAAGGAGGCTGTCATGCCATGTTTTTCGAGGATGGCTTTGAGTTGTGCTGCCCCCGCTTCATTGGTACGTTCAGAGAGACCGATGAAAAAGTGATTTCCGCACATCATCACATCACCGGCTTCAAGGGTTCCCGGTGGTTTGATATGCTCCAGGTTGTCGTAATAAAGCCTGACCACCTCCTGCATGGATCTTGTTTCCCCTTTCCTGGATCCTGCCCCGGGGTTGGTAATGACCGCCACGGCACGGGTCAGCAGGGCCGTATCCTCCACAAAGGTGCTGTCGGGGAATGCATTGTCGGCAGGAAGGATGCGCACCTCCAGGCCACAGCCTTCAAGGGCTTCCACATAATGCCCGTGCTGGTGCAGGGCGAGCCTGTGGTCGGGTGGGCCGAGGCCTGCCGTGCTCAGCCCTTCCGTGATCCTCTGGCAGGGCAGGCGTACGATGGCATGGGTGAAATACACAGCATAAATATAGGGAATTTATGGATCGGTGGGGATGCTCCCAATCGCTACAGGTCTGTTTAAATAATTTGAATTGACTAAAACTCACAATAATGAACCGAACAAATAACTATTTGTTTTTTTTGATAATTTAACGGTGTTATGAAAAACCTGTATTTAATCTTTCTGATGATATCATCAATTTTGACCTGTGAGGATATCATGGCCCAGGATGACCATGGTCATGAGGAGCATGCGTATAAAAATGAGATCGGGGGCGCCCTGGGAATGTTTTTCGACCTTAAGGAACAGCATACCGCTTCGGGTTTCCATCTTCATTATTACAGGATGTTTGCAGGCAAACTGGATCATTTCGGTATAGCTCCAAGCATGGAATTCCTGTTCGGTGAGCACAGGCACTACACCCTTGCCTTGATGGTTGCCTATCGGCCTGTCCACGGTTGGTGGATCGGGGCCGGGCCGGGATTATCTTATATAGAGCACCATGATGAACTGGTTGCCTCGGGCCATATCGAAACAGGTTATGAGTTCGATGCCGGGCAGGTCCATTTCGGCCCGGTGCTGGAGTATTCCTTTGCCGGTGAAGACCAGCACCTTATGCTGGGGTTGCACCTGGGGGTGCCGTTTTAACAGGGTCGCCAACCCTAATAAGGTTGGCAACCCTTTATAATCATCTGATCAGCAGCACCTTTCCATACGTTTTGGTATTCCCGTCTCCGGCATCGGTGCCTGTCCATATGCTGCC
>CAZHYA010000309.1:0-3399 GCA_964536525.1 uncultured Bacteroidales bacterium
GCTGGATGCAGGACCTGCTGCTGGCAGTCGGCATACGGCCGATCAACATTATCGGCGACATCACCAATTTCGTGCTGATGGAGACCGGCCAGCCCCTGCACGCCTATGATGCCGAAGCCATCGAAGGCGGCAGGGTGGTTGTGCGCAAAGCCTATAAGGGAGAGAAGTTCATCACCCTCGACGAGGTGGAGCGTGAACTCACGGACGACGACCTCATGATCTGCAATGCAAACCACGGCATGTGCATGGCCGGCGTGTTCGGCGGGGAAAAGTCGGGCGTAAGCGAAAAGACCACCAGGATATTCCTCGAGAGTGCACATTTCGACCCGGCCACCATCAGGAAGACCGCCAGGTACCATAACCTGTCGACCGACGCCTCTTTCAGGTTCGAGCGGGGCGCCGACATCAACGCCACCCTCTACGCCATGAAACGGGCAGCCATGCTGATCACGGAGCTTGCCGGCGGGGAGGTGTCGTCGGAGGTCGTCGATGTGTACCCCGAAGCTGTGGAAGGCTACCCCGTGGAGGTCGGTTATCAGAATATCAACAGGCTGATCGGCCAGGAGATCGGCAGGGAACAGGTCGACAGTATCCTCAGCGACCTGGGCATCATTGTGCAGCGCCGCGAGGGCGACAGCATGACCGTGCTGGTACCGACATACCGTTATGATGTCCGCCGTGAGGCGGACGTGATCGAAGAAATACTCCGCATCTACGGTTATAACAACATCGCCTTCCCGGAGGGGATACGGTCGTCGCTTGCCCATTTCCCGCAGCCCGACCCCGACAGCCTGCAGAACAAACTGTCGGACCTCCTGACAGGCTTCGGTTTTTCTGAGATCATGAACAATTCACTCACCAGGGCATCCTATGCCGGGAAGTCAGGTGCCTTCGACGCAACGCATACCGTGCTGCTCGAAAATCCCCTCAGCCAGGACCTGAACGCCATGCGCCAGACCCTGCTGTTCGGTGGCCTCGAGAACATTGCCTTTAACCAGAACAGGAAGATCACCGATATCCGTTTCTTCGAATTCGGTAATGTGTATTCCATGGATCCCAATATCAGGAGTGGGGAGTCGCTGGCACGTTATCACGAAGAAAAACGGCTTGCCCTCTTCATGTGCGGCATGAGAAGCAGGGAAAGCTGGGAAGGTGCCGCCAGGCCCGTCGACTTCTTCCTGCTGAAATCCTATGTGCTGAACCTGCTCAGGAAGCTGGGCATAAGCGAAGACGTCTTTGAGACCGGGGATGCCGGCAAGGAAATTTTCAGCGAAGGCCTCAGCTATTTCCTCGACGGTCATGAAGTGGTCTCTTTCGGCAGCATCAGCAAGAAGTTGCTCCACATGTTCGATATTCGCCAGGAGGTGCTGTACGCCGACTTTTCTTGGGAGATGATCTTTGCGATCGCCGGCGAGGCCGGTATCGTAACAACACCCGTTCCCAAATTCCCCGAAGTGAGACGCGACCTGGCCCTGCTACTCGACAAGGGTGTGGCCTTCGAAAAGATCCGCAGCCTGGCTTTCAGGACAGAACCTGTTCTGCTGCGTTCCGTGGGCCTTTTCGATGTTTATGAGGGCGAAGGGATCGGCAAGGACAAAAAGTCATACGCCGTGAGCTTCATCTTTCGCGACGAGGAGAGAACACTTACCGATCATGTCATCGACAAGGTCATGAAGCGCCTTGTTGCAACCTTTGAGAAAGAACTTAATGCCGGCATCCGTTAACGGGATGTCCGGTCAACACCATTTAACCCTAATTAAATGAGCAAAACAGAATTGGTTTATTCCATCACCCCGAAGGGTGAGAAGTTTGCCCTTCCCCAGCCTCAGGAATACGGCCCGGAACTGGAAAGGATTGAAAGGCTCGTCGGCCAGGCGCGGGCAAAAGGCCAGGAGATCGTCGTCGTGATGGGCGTAGGATTTGTCGGTGCCGTGATGGCTGCCATCGTGGCCGATGCCATTGACGAAAATGGTGAAAACACAAAATTTGTTATCGGCTGCCAGCGGCCCAGCGTCAGGAGTTTCTGGAAGATCCCGGTCCTCAACAGGGGCCAGTCGCCGGTGAAGGCCGAAGACCCGGAAGTGGATGAGCTCATCGAGCGCTGCGTCCTTCAGTCGGAAACCCTTACGGCCACCTATAACAGCGATTGCCTCCAATTTGCCGATTGTGTGGTGGTTGATGTGCAGTGCGACTATTCAAAGCATGAGCTGGGTAATATGCGCAACGGCGAGGTGGAGATGGCAGCCCTTGAGGCCACCATGAAAACCATCGGTGAGAAGATCCCCCCGAAGGCCCTCACCCTTATCGAGACAACCGTGGCTCCGGGCACCACCGAGTACGTGGCCTGGCCGATCCTTAAAAAACACTTTGCCAGGAGGGGGCTTACAGAGACACCGCTGCTTTCGCACAGTTTTGAACGCGTGATGCCCGGTAAGGAATATGTGAAGTCTATCCGCGATTTCTGGAGGGTCTGCTCGGGCTGTACCCCCGAGGCCCGCGACCGCGTGGAGAAGTTCCTCCATGAGATCCTCAACACCAAAGACTTCCCGCTTACGGTGATGGACAGGCCAATAGAGTCGGAAACCACCAAGATCGTGGAGAACTCATACCGCGCTACCATCCTGGCCTATTTGAATGAATGGAGCCTGTTTGCCGAACGCAATGGCGTCGACCTCATCAAGGTGATCAATGCCATCAGGATGCGTCCCACGCACAGCAACATGATCTTCCCGGGGCCGGGTATCGGGGGCTACTGTCTCCCGAAGGATGGCGGGCTGGGGTACTGGGCCTACAAGCATATCCTCGGATTTGACGATGGCGAACGCATCTTCAGGATCACCCCTGCGGCCATCGACATCAACGACACCCGTTCGCTTCATGTGGCCACCCTCACCCGCGATGCCCTGCGCAACATGTCGCGCTATATCGCTGGGTCGAAGGTGTTGCTGTGTGGCGCCAGCTACAGACAGGATGTAGGCGACACCCGCTACAGCGGCTCAGAGATGGTGGTCAGGAAACTCACGGAGATGGGCGCCGACATGCATGTGCACGACCCTTACGTTGACCACTGGCACGAATTTGAAAGCCAGGATGGCGAACATGCCGAATATTCGTGGAAACGCTTTTTCCGCAACCAGGAACCACTGAGCGAGATCGTGGTGGAAAAAGACCTTGAAAAATCGCTGAAAGGTGCCGACGCCCTCATCCTGGCAGTCCCCCATGAAGAATACCTTAACCTTGACCCCGGCAGCATCGTCGGGTGGGCAGGGAACCCTGTGGCAGTGATCGACTGTTTCGGCATCCTGACCACCACCAACCGGAAACTTAATAGGATGGGTGTAACTGCACTCATTTATGATAGTTAGTTCGATAGGGTGAACATCTGATATTGCGTTATAT
>CAZHYA010000310.1:0-3390 GCA_964536525.1 uncultured Bacteroidales bacterium
CTCCAGCTTCCGGGTATATTCCACCTTAATTTTTGTATGTTTGTCTGCCTTTAGAAGTAGTATTTGTTAAACGAATAAATACTTGCAAATGAAGCACATCATCGGAATCCGCCACGAAGACAAATACCTTATGGAACGCAGGGTGGCCCTGATCCCCAGACACGTTAAAAAACTTGTTGATGAGGAAGGGCTTGAATTCATCGTGGAGGAGTCGCCCAAGCGTGTATTCACACACCAGGAGTTTGAGGATGCCGGGGCCAGGATCGTTACCGACCTTAGTCCGGCTGATGTGGTGTTTGGCGTTAAAGAAATGCCAAATGATATTTTTGAAAAGGGAAAAACCTATATTTTCTTCTCTCACGTGATCAAGGGACAGCCTTACAACATGCCCATGCTGAAGGCCATGATAGAGAAGGGCGTGAACCTCATCGATTACGAAAAGGTGACGGACGAACTCGGTCGCAGGCTGATCTTTTTCGGCAAATTCGCCGGGCTGGCCGGAATGATAAATTCACTATGGGCCCTGGGTGCAAGGTACAGGGTGCTGGGTATTGAAACACCTTTTACCAGGATTCGCCAGTCGCACACCTATGATTCGCTCGAAGAGGCAAAGGAAGAGATCAGGCAGGTGGGGCTGGAGATCGCTGCAAAGGGCTTGCCCAAAGAGATCTGTCCGCTCACCATCGGCTTTACCGGCTACGGCAATGTGTCGCAGGGGGCCCAGGAGATTGCCGGGCTCCTTCCTTCCATGGACATCAGCCCCGCTGAATTATTGACCATAAAAGATCGGAAAGATCTTCCGGATAATATCATTTTTAAGACGGTCTTTAGCGAGTGGGACCTCTCGCAGCCCGATGATCCCGGCATGGAATTCGACCTTCAGCATTATTACAGGCACCCGGAGGCCTACCATAACGTGTTTGAGCAGTATGTGCCCCACCTGAGCGTGCTGATGAACTGCATGTACTGGGATGTGCGCTATCCCCGTATCCTCACCAACGAGTATCTGAAGGAACTATTCGGCCAGGGGAAACCGAAACTCACGGTGATCGGCGATGTGACCTGCGACCCCGACGGCTCCATACAATGCACCCATAAGGGAACCAATATCGAGGACCCGGTCTTTGTGTATAATCCCCTCACGGGAGAACATACCATGGGTTTCGAAGGGGATGGTATCCTCGACATGGCCGTCGACATCCTGCCCAGCGAGCTTCCGCGTGAGTCATCCATCGCGTTCAGCAATGCCCTTTTGCCTTATGTGAAGGCCATCGCGGCAGCGGATTACAATGTGCCCTTTGCCGACCTCGACATCCCGGGCCCGGTGAAACGTGCCATGATCCTGCATAAAGGCAGGCTGACACCTGAATTTGAATACATCTCGCAATACCTCGAACATTAACCAAACAGCAAAATAATCATCCTACTATGAAAAAAGTATTGATCCTCGGTGCGGGAATGGTGGTGAAGCCCATCGTAACCTACTTACTGGAGAAAGGCTATCACGTGACGGTTGCCACACGTACGAAATCGAAAGCAGACGCCATGATCGGCGGTCATCCCAACGGAACTTCACTGGCCTGGACGGTCGACGACGAGGCCACCCTCGACAGGCTGGTGCAGGAGCACGACCTTTCGGTGAGCCTCCTTCCATACGCCTACCACGTCATGGTGGCAAAGCTATGCATCAGGCATAAGAAGAACATGGTGACCACCTCCTACGTGAAGCCGGAGATGAAGGCGCTTGACGCCCAGGCCAGGGATGCCGGCATCATCATCCTCAACGAGCTGGGGCTCGATCCGGGCATCGACCATATGTCGGCCATGAGGATCATCGACCATGTACATGGAAAAGGGGGGAAGATCGAAGAATTTTACTCCTTCTGCGGAGCCCTGGTTGCTCCCGAGGTGGAGAAGAACCCGTTCAATTATAAGTTCACCTGGGCGCCCAAGGGCGTGGTGATGGCCAGCAACAACGACGGCAAATACCTGCGCAGGGGAAAAGAGATCTATGTGAGCACGGCCGACCTGTTTAAAAACCCCATAAAGGTTGATGTTGATGGTGTAGGTCCGCTGGAGGTCTATCCCAACCGGGATTCGTTGCCCTACATCGAATTGTACGGCATTCCGGAGACAAAGACCATATTTCGCGGTACTTTCCGGTACGAAAAATGGTGCGAGGTGCTCGATGGCATCAAGGCACTGGTATTGCTCGGCAATGATAAGATCGACATGGAAGGCCTGACCTATGCCGAATTGCTGGCCAAGGTGGCGCATGAATTTCGGACACCGCTCAGTTTGCTGCACCCGAAGGGCTATGTAACCGATGCACTGGAATGGCTGGGTTTCTTCAGCGATGAATCGGTCGACAGGGTGGAGGATACCCCCTTCGAAGTGACTTCCGACGTGATGATCAGCAAGATGATGATCGGCGCGACCGAGCGCGACATGGTGGTGCTACAGCATACTTTTGTGGCCGATTACGATGGTGACAAGGAGGTGATCAAGTCGACGATGGTCGACTACGGGACGCAGGAAACCGATACTTCCATCGCCCGCACCGTCGCCCTGCCGGCAGCATGCGGGGTCGACATGATCCTGCAGGGACAAATATCTGCCAAGGGCGTGCATATTCCGGTCATCCCCGAGATCTATAATCCCATCCTCGACCAGCTCGAAACCATGGATATCAGGATGGTAGAAGAATATGGACTGGGCATGGAGAAGAACATCGACTGATTCCACCTCACCCCCTCTCGTTAAGAAGAGGGGAAAAGGTGTTGAGGTGCATTAGCCTGCCATTTTTACTGCCTTTAAACAAATGGTATTATATTTGACACATTCGCATTAATCATAGAAGATGGATCTGGCTGTTACGCTTTTGCTCGTTGCGGTTGTCGGTTATTATCTCTACACGAAAAATTCCGGGAAGAAAGCAAAGAGGCAAAGTGTTGATCAGCAGGAAGAAGCAGAAAATAGCATGAAATACGGAAAATGGATCGGCGGTGGCCTCGGTTGGGCTTTCGGAGGGCCCATCGGGGCCATCCTTGGCTTTGCTTTCGGCTCTATCTACGACGGGATGCAGAGTGGGAAGTATGCACATGAGGCGGGAACCACCATGCGGGGCGATTTCACGGTTAGCCTGCTGGTGCTCTCTGCAGCGGTAATGAAGGCCGACAAGCGTGTGACCCGGTCGGAGCTCGAATATGTAAAGGCATTCCTGATCCGGCAGTTTGGCCCACAGACGGGGAAGGAGCAGGTGCTGGCCCTGCGTGAGATCCTGAAGCAGGATTTCGATGTGTCGGAAGTGAGCCGGCAGATCGCCAGGAACATGGAATATTCGTCAAGGCTGCAGTTGCTGCATTACCTTTTTGGCCTGTCGCGTGTCGA
>CAZHYA010000311.1:0-3334 GCA_964536525.1 uncultured Bacteroidales bacterium
ATGAGTGCCGTAACCGCCGCCAGGATGATCACATCACCCGCGATGATCGGGAAGAGCACATCATTATACGTCTTCTTCCGGTGCAGGCGGTACTTGTCGATGGCCAGCGAAACCGACACCCAGATGAAAAGGAAGAACAGGAAAGGCTCGAGATACTCGGGCAGGTAAAAGCGCTTCGAGGCCGGCTTGATCCAAATGAAAAACAGGAAAGCCGCCGTCACTAAAAGGATATCGGCGAGGAGGTAGTATATGGTTCTTTTTTTCAAGAATATATGCTAAATGAAAGCTTCGGTAAAAATAGTAAACCGGTGCGAGGTGCGGGGTATGCGGGACGGGGAAATTATGAATGCCGCGAACCTCGTTCCTCGTACCCCGTACCCCTATCATATCCTCTTCATCACCGCCAGCACATTATAGCCCAGTTCGGCGATGTTGTAAAGGAAGCGGTTGTTGATGCGTGTGAGCCTGCCATGGTTCACTTCTTCCCCCCCGAAGCGGGCCTTGAAGTCGCGCACCCCGTAGGGGATGCCGGGCCTGCCCACACCCATGAAGTCGAAGCTTCCGATGTTGTGCGCAATGGCATACTCCAGCGCCGCCCAGGTGGCCAGCACGCTGGGGTGCTGCTCCCTGTATTCACGGTCGAGGCCGCATACATACCACTCGTAGATGCACCTGCCCGGGGTGACCGGCGCCAGGATGCCGCCGATGATGCGGCCATCGAACTTTACCAGGCGGATGATGCCGATGGGGGCTTGCGGGACGGGGCCCGGGGGACGGGGAGAGGTCAGGTTGTAAAAGTTCTCGAAGAACGACCAGCCGGGAAGGGGCTTGCGCACCTTGTAGCGGTAAAGTTTGAACAGGATATCGTAGAACTCCCTCAACTGGCCGGCATTTTCGGGTGCGACGATCTCCGCCCCGCTCTCCAGCCCCTGCCTGATCTGCCGGCGGCGGCTTTCACTCATGTTGGCCAACAGTGCTTGTTGTGCTTCGTTTAAATCGTTACCGGCTGCTGGTTGCCGGTTACCGGCCCCCCAAAACTCATTCCATGTCCCTCGCACCTCGTCCCCCGCATCCCGCACCGGTATCCTGACCACATAATTCAACCTGTCGAGATAAGTAAAGCCGTGCTTTTCAAATACATCGAGATATCCTTCCCATCCGAAGAAATTGCGGAACTGTATGAAAAGCGCCTTCTTCCGCGTGCACTCCACCAGCTCTTTCAACAGGGCGTCGAGGCGGGCCCTCTTTTGGTCTTCATCCCCGGTGATCAGCGGCCCGCCGTACACCACGAAGCGCGACGACAGGAGCCTGCCCGCCCCGCCCCGCTCGTGGATGAACACGCCCAACAGGATACCGCACAACGATCCCTCATCATCATAGACGCCCAACACCAGCGGATCATGCTTCTCCGCCCCGGCAAACTGTTCGAACATCACCGGCGACTGGAAGACGGAGCCGTCGGGATGGGATTCAGTGAAATCCTGCCAGTCTGTAATTAATAAGTTGGTAGAGGCTATCAAATTAGTATTGGGGACGGGGGACGAGGGACGGGGGCTTAGCCCGAAAATCATGAACTGGTATTATTATTTGTTTTAATGTGCGACAATTTTAATATTCCGGTATTAATAGATATGAGCAATTACAAAAAATTAGAGGTATGGCAAGAATCAAAAGGTCTTGCAGTCTATATTTATAATATTACAAAACAAGGAGAATTTAATAAAGATTATTCATTCAGAGATCAGATAAGAAGGGCTGCTGTCAGTATTCCTTGCAATATTGCAGAAGGGGATGAGTCGGGTTTTAATAAGTTAGGAATAAGGTACTTTCATAATGCAAAAGCATCTCTTGCTGAGCTTGAAACACAACTTGAAATAGCATTTGAAATAGCGTATGTTCATGAAAAAGATTTTAAAGAACTTTCCTTAATAATTGAAACAATTTCAAAAAAACTCAGAAGATTAATCCAGTATAGGCTGGGCAAATAAACAAACTACCGCGTCCCTCGTTCCCCGTTCCCCGTCCCGTTATCTATTAAACATCATCCGTTTCACCTGATTCTTAAAATTCTGCCAGACCAGCTCCTTCAGCCAGGGCAAGGGCCTGTCGGTCCAGCGCTGGGGGTGGAAAGTCAACATGAGTTGATCTGGCAAGCTGTTTGATTCGGCAGCTGTTATGATGTCGTTTGTGCTATGAAATGACAGGCTTTGGGCATTAGGCGTTAGGCGCTGGGCAGAACTTCCATGTTCCATTTTCGTTATTCCTTTTTCACTATTCACTTTGTCCCGCACCGAAACCTTCTCCCCGTCCCACCGCCGGCCCGTGTCGGTCAAATACCCGACTTTACCGAAATCCAGGTCCATATAGGGCTCGCCGAGGATGCCGAGCGCACGGTAATCGAATTTTTTCCAGAGGTCCCTGTTGTCATAGGCCGACAGCGGACTGCCGTGCATGCAGACGGTCTGCACCGTCGCGATCTTCCTGAACATCTCCAGGTTCCGGCGGAATTCATCCCATGCCTTGTCCACATCGCCCTGCTGCGTATCCATGGTCTCGTAGTGGTAGCCGATCTCGTGGCCCAGGGCGGCGATCTCCCTGATCACCCCCTCGTCGAAACTCTGTGGCACCGCCCTGAAATAATAGCTCCCCCTGATGCCTTCCTCGTTCTGTATCCGCGCAAAGCGCAGCGAATTCAGCTTCCTGGCGTCCACGTCGTGGCGCAGGATGATGACCCTGCCAACCGGGTCCTTCAGGTATCCGGCAAAGGTCCGGAACTCATATCCTGAACGCTTCAGGGCCTGCAGCAGTTGGCGGTATGTTTTGATGGTGAAATCCACTAAAAATGGCTAAATGGTAAAATGGTAAAA
Source organism: uncultured Bacteroidales bacterium (assembly GCA_964536525.1). GTDB lineage: Bacteria > Bacteroidota > Bacteroidia > Bacteroidales > B18-G4 > B18-G4. The sequence goes on from CAZHYA010000311.1 coordinate 2,868, forward strand.
TGGTTAAAAAATTTTGGGTACATTTTTAAAAATATGGTATTAAAAAGTATAGACCTTTTGATGCTATGGGAACAAATTACATGACCATCGAAAACTACAGTGCTTATAGTATTTCCTTCGCGCTGTCGAATTACGTTTGGAATCTTGCCGTCAGCTGGGGGTATTTTGAAAAAGATACCCTTGGCAAACAATTTGTGAGGGCAGTGGATTCAATATCGGCAAATATTGCAGAAGGATTTGGCAGGTTTTCAAAAAAAGATAAAATCAGGTTTTACTATTATAGCCTGGGCTCGGTTCAGGAATGTATCGACTGGAATACCAAATGTTTTGAAAGGTCGATCATCAGTCAGGAGGATTATTTTTTCATCAAACAAAAACTTGATTCTCTTCCCAGGGAAATCAGGCAACTGATCAGGTATACCGATCAAAAGTTAAAATACTAAACCATACCAGGCCATCCCGGGTTC
>CAZHYA010000312.1:0-3332 GCA_964536525.1 uncultured Bacteroidales bacterium
GCGCGTAAATGGTAGCCGACGGATTTAACGAAAGCGGATATCTCATCTCGAGCGTATACTTGCAATAAACGGTCCCGCCAACATTCTGGTCCCTGTAATAAAATGGTGTGAGGGTTTCATTACCATAGCCGCGCATCCCTATGATCTCCCTCCCGTCGAGATTGTTATAGCCCGAAAGACCGTCGCCGCCCAGGTAGAACCTCTCGAAAGGCGTAATGCCGATATCGCTGTTGTAGGAACCCAGAAAACCGTATTTCAGCCTTCCCATCAACACAAATTTTGGCGCTACCTCCAGAAAATACGCTGCGGAGAACTTCCACTTGTGGTATTCGATCCAGCGGTATTTTTCCGTATCCTCCATCTTGGTGTAGTCGGCATCGCTGAAGAGCGAATAGGGTGGCGTGACCTCCAGCGACAGGGACAGGTCTGATCCCGTGCGTGGGTAAATATAGCTTGGCGCTGTCGAATTTCTTCCAAGCACGATATTATAATTGAAATTGTTGTATGTACCTGAGCCGTCGCCAAAAGTAAATATGGTGGTATAGTCTTTCAGTGTGTAGCGTTGCAGATTCACGGCCTGGTAGAGGGTAAAGAAATCGTCGGGCCATTTCAGTCGCTGGCCAAGTCCGAATGTCAGGCCGTTGATCTTGAAATAGGCACGATTCACATCATTCCTCGGGAGGCCGTTGGAATACATCGAATGGTAATATGAAACGCTGAAGGCATTGGGTTTCCTGCCACCCAGCCAGGGTTCGGTAAAGGAGGCGCTGTAGCTGATATATCCCCTGCCGTAGCTTTGCACCCTGAGCGACAACTTTTGTCCGTCGCCCGACGGGATGGGCTTCCAGGCACCCTTCTTAAAGAAATTGCGCAGGCTGAAGTTGTTGAATGAAACGCCAAGCGTACCGATGATCCTACCGTAACCCCACCCGCCTGAAAGTTCGATCTGGTCGGCAGAGGTCTCTTCGACCGAATAGATGATGTCGACGGTACCATCTTCAGGGTTGGGCAATACATCGGGAGAGATGGTTTCGGGGTTGAAGTACCTCAGCTGCCCGAGTTCCCTCACCGTGCGGATGATGGCCTCGCGGCTGAAAAGTTCGCCGGGCCTGGTCTTGATCTCCCTGATCACCACATGGTCGTTGGTCTTCGTGTTCCCCCTGACCTCCACCTTGTTGATCGTGGCCTGCTTCCCTTCGCGGATCCTGATCTCAAGGTCGATGGAATCATGCTCGACCTTCACCTCCACAGGGTCGACGGTAAAAAACAGGTATCCGTCGTCGAGATAAAGAGAGCTCACATCAAAACCATTGGGATTGAAGGTGAGGTTCGTCGTGAGCAGGTCCTTGTTGTATACATCCCCTTTTTGTATGCGAAGGATATTGTTGAGCTGTTCGCTGGTGTACTTGGTGTTTCCAACCCATGTGATGTTCCGGAAATAATAACGGTTGCCCTCTTCAAGCCATATGTCAATGTTTAGCGTACCGTCTTCGTTACGGGAGATACTGTCCCTCAGTATTTTGGCATCCCTGAAGCCCATGTCGTTATATTTATTGACCAGCTTCACCAGGTCTTCTTCGTAGTTGTTTTCAATAAATTTCGATGATTTGAAGATCCTGAAGCGAACATTGTCGTTTACATACGACTGGAAGTCTTCAATCATTTTTGGGAATTTAAGCTGAAGGACATCCCACACCACGTCGATGAGCAGTTTATCCATGCCATTCAGCGGTGTAAAAAGCCCTTTTTCCTTAGTTTCCTTGAAAGTGGACTTAACCTTTTGCACCGTCATATGCTCGTTGCCATAAACGTTGATCTGGTATATCTTCACACGATCTTTCTTGTCGATGACAATGTCAAGGATCACGTTATTTTCCTTTGTGGTATCGGGTATTTGCCTGATATCCACCTCCACATCAAGAAAGCCTTTTTCACTGTAATAACCAGAAATGATGTTCCTGATCCGCATCAGCAGGTTGTCGGTCACCACATCGCCCCGAGTAAGGCGCATTTCTTCGCGTATATTGTCGGCTTCCGACTTCTTGACGCCCTTGAAGGCGAACTTGGTCAGGCGCGGACGCTCCAGCAGGAAAATATCGAGGAATACCACATCGCCCTGAAAGCTTGTTGCAGTGATACGAATGTCTTCAAACAGTCCCTGTTCCCAGAGTTTCTTGATCGCATTGGTAATCTCTTCGCCGGGAACATCGACCCTGGCCCCGACCTTGAGTCCTGAAAGCATGATGAGTACATTCTGATCGAGGTATTCGATCCCCGAAACCGTGATGCCGCCGATCTCAAACTTTTTGGGCGAGGAATAGTCGACCAACGGGATTTCGTCAACCACGGTTTCCTGTGCAAACGACAGGCCATAGGCAAGCATGAACAGAAAAATCCATATTATCCTCACTGTCATCATATTACGAGGGCCCCTCGACCTTGTTTCCTTCAATGTATCGCCTTCTTTCATTCCTGCTGATCTGCTTTAACTTGTTCACTGATCTTTCCGAATCTCCGTTCACGGTTTTGATAGTCGATCAGGGCCGTGTAAAGGTCCTCCTTACCGAAATCGGGCCAAAGTTTATCTGTAAAAAATAATTCTGTATAGGCGATCTGCCATAGTAGAAAATTACTGATCCTGTACTCGCCCGAAGTCCTAATCAGCAATTCCGGATCGGGCATGCCTTTAGTCTCCAGGAAACCATCGAATATCTTCTGGTCGATATCCTCAAGGCTTATTTTTCCTTCAGCGACCTGCCCGGCGATGTTCCTTACGGCATTTACGATCTCCCATCTCGCGCTATATGAAAGTGCCAGCGTCAGCGTCATCCTGTCGTTGGAAGCTGTATTGTCAACGGCCTTTTCAAGCTACCGCCGGGTTCTTGGAGGCAGGCTCATCAGGTCGCCCACAGCCTTGAGCCTGATGTTGTTCTTGTTGAGTGTTTTCGTTTCCCGGTGGATGGTTTGAAGGAGCAAGGTCATCAGGGCGTCTGTTTCCATTTTAGGCCTTTTCCAGTTTTCGGTCGAAAAGGCGTACAAGGTTAGAAACTCTATACCGAGTTCTGCTGCAGCTTCGGTGGTTTCCCTGACGGAAGTGACCCCATGCTGGTGTCCGAACGTGCGGGGTTTGCCTCGTTGCTTGGCCCAACGGCCGTTGCCATCCATGATGATGGCGATGTGGCGCGGCAGGCGGCCCGTATCAATACGGCTTTTGAGGTCCATTCCGTTATCATTCATCTTAATAATCCTTTCGGGTACCGAAATCGCTGCACCCCCTGTCACGGCCCAGGCGAAACTTATAAGTAAATGTTATGCCAACAAAAGCATACCAG
>CAZHYA010000313.1:0-3318 GCA_964536525.1 uncultured Bacteroidales bacterium
CTTTTTTGAAATAATTCGTAATGTGTACATGTCTGTATTTATTTAGATTAATAAACGATATTCCCTCCCGACAGGTTGTCGAACTCCACCAGCATGTCCTTGAACTCTTGCCTTGTTTCGAAAAGGTAGGACGGCATATCCCCGGTGAAGTAAGCGGTGATGGTCACAGGCTCATCGAGGTTGCGCAGGATGTCCTTGGTGGCCCTGCTCAGCGAGTACCGGCCATCGGCCGTGAGGTCGAGCCTGAAGAAGAAGCTGGCCGAGATGATGTTCACCACCACCACGATGGCGAAAATGATCAGTATCCTGAGGTTTATGTTCTGTTTCGTCTTCATAAGCTGTAATTTTTTCAGTTTTTCAGAGCCTTTTCCTGGCAAGGTTCGATTCGGTAAACAGGAGTCCCAGGAAGATCAGCGACAGGAAGAAGATCAGGTCCTTGGAGTCGATCACCCCCCTGGCAATGGATTCGTAGTGCATGCTGAGGCTGATATAGTTGAAGAATTCGCTGAAGAACCCTGACATCATCGTGGCAAAGAAGGAGAACAGCAGCTGGAAAAAGATGCCGATCGACAGGGCCACCAGGTAACCCACGATCTGGTTGGTGGAGATGCTGCTGGCAAATAAGCCGATGCTGATGTAGGCGCCGCTCATGAGGATGAGTCCCAGGTATCCCGTCAGGGCTGCCCCATGGTCGAGCGGCCCGATGAAACTGAGCGTGATGTAGTAGGGAAGGGTTAGCGCCAGCGCGATGATGATGAGGATGAGGGTGGCGGTGAACTTGCCCAGTACCACCTGCCAGTCGCTCACCGGCTTGGTCAGCAGCAGCTCGAGGGTACCGCTGCGTCGCTCCTCGGCAAAAAGCTTCATTGTGATGCCGGGGATGAAAAAGAACAGGGTCCAGTAGGCGATGTTGAAGAAGGCCTGCAGGCTGGCCTGCTTGATAAAGAACACGTCCTGCCCGATGAACCAGGTGAACAGTCCGCTGAACACCAGGAAGATGATGAACAGGATGTAAGCCATCAGCGAGTTGAAGAAGGCTGCCAGCTCACGTTTTGTGATGATCCAGATGTTTTTCATGATCACGGATTATTTTGTATGCCGTAAGGCAGATATTGATTAATTCATGGTGAGTTCGCGGAAAACGTCTTCCAGCTTGGTTTCGGAAACGCTCATCTCGAGCAGGGCCCACTTGTTCTTCACGCAGAGGTCGAAGATGGGCCTGCGCGAGCTTTCCTGCGGCTTGCTCTGCACCTCGAAGGCGCCCGCCTTTCCCTTGATGAAATCCACCATATCTGTAGTAGGCAGCTTTTCAAGGCTTTTGAATATCTCGTTGGGATCCCCGTCTTCGATGGTCACCTGCAGGATCTCCTTGCCCTGGGCCTGCTTGCGCAGCTCCCTGGCGGTGCCGTCGGCCACGATCCTGCCCTTGTTGATGATCATGATGCGGTCGCAGGTGGCTTCCACCTCTGCCAGGATATGGGAGCTGAGGATCACGGTCTTCTCACGGCCTACCTCCCTGATGAGTTCACGGATCTCCACGATCTGGTTGGGGTCGAGGCCGGAGGTGGGCTCGTCGAGGATGAGCACGTCAGGGTCGTGGATCAGGGCCTGGGCCAGGCCGACCCTTTGCTGGTAACCTTTCGAGAGCTCGTTGATGTTCTTGTGCTTTTCGCCTTCGAGGCCGCAAACACGGACCATCTCCAGGATGCGCTCCCTGACCTTTTCCTTCGGGACACCCTGCAGCCGGGCGGCAAAACGCAGGTAGTCGATCACCGCCATCTCGGCATAGAGGGGATTGTTCTCCGGCAGGTAGCCGATATGCTTTTTGACGATCTCGGGGTGGTCGGCAGTGTTGTATTTCCCGACATTGATCCTGCCCCTTTCGGGAACCAGGAAGGTGGTGATGGCCTTCATGGTGGTGGTCTTTCCGGCCCCGTTCGGTCCCAGGAAGCCAAGCACTTCACCGGTACGAATGGTGAAGCTGATATCATCCACAGCCTTCTGCGAACCGTAAGTCTTGGTGAGGTTTTCTACTTGAATGTCCATTGGCTGGTAATTTTTGTGCAAAAAAAGTAAAAAACAAAAAAAATGAAAAACCTGAAAAACAGATTTTAACAAATTTTAACAGCACAGCGGCGTTCATCGATCGCTGGCTAATGATCGGAAAGGATGGGAAGAAAACTGCTATTGGGCAGTTTCTCCCGGCAACCTGCTCGCAAATGTAGCCATAAATTGCTCCCAGGTCTTCGTTTCATAGATGCTTTCGCCGAAATAGGTGAGCACCTGCTCCATCTCCGGCGCTTTGCGGTAGCCGCTCAACACCGTGAGCCATTCGGTCTGGCTGTTGAGGAACACATATGAGGGGTACGACATCTTCCCTTTCAGCAGGGCCTGCGCCATCTGGTGGCTGGCGCGCTTGCCTTCGGGATTGGTGTTCACAAAGGCTTTGTCCATAAAGTAGATGGTGTCTTTCTGCTCGGCATCCAGCTTGACGGCATAATAGTGCTTGTTGAGCAGGTCGACGATCACCGGGTCGACGAAGGTCGAAGCGTCCATCTTCTTGCACCATCCGCACCAGTCGGTGTACACATCGATGAAAATATGTTTCGGTTGCTCTGCGGCCAGGGCCACGGCCTCCTCAAAGGTCATCCATTTGACCTTTTCCTGGGCCATCAGCGGACGCATCATCAGGGCGACGAACAACAGGGCCAGGATTGCAGGCAGTTTAAGGGAGATGGTGGTTCTGATCATCGAATGCTATGGATTATGTGTTTATGGCAATAATAAACATTTTTTGAAGGATTTTGTTGTGCTGCATGCCGCTTATTTGAGGTCGCGGTCGATCTCCCGCTTCAGGTCTTTTTCCTTCAGGCTGTCGCGCTTGTCGTAGTGGTGCTTGCCACGGGCGAGGGCGATCTCCAGTTTGGCCAGGCCCCTTTCGTTGATAAAGAGCAGGGTAGGGACGATGGTGAAGCCTTTCTCCCTGGTCTTGTTTTCCAGCTTTTTCAGTTCCCGCCTGGTGAGCAGCAGCTTACGGTCGCGCTTGGGCTCGTGGTTATAGTGCGTGCCCATGGTATATTCGGCAATATGCATCTCCTTCACAAACAATTCCCCGCCGGAGAAAAGGCAATAGGCATCGGCAAGGCTTACCTTGCCGGCGCGGATGGATTTGATCTCCGTACCGGTAAGCTGTATGCCCGCCACCAGTTTCTCCAGGCAATCGGGTTCCAGCCAGGTGTCGTTGTTCAGGAAGAGCAGAAACTCGCCGGTGGCGGGGAGGGCGCCGCGGTTGTTGCCCTCGCAAAATCCGAGATTCGA
>CAZHYA010000314.1:0-3311 GCA_964536525.1 uncultured Bacteroidales bacterium
AATCACTAATCATTAGGATATCATCACTCATTTCTATATTAATCACTAATCACTAGGATATCATCACTCATTTCTATATTAATCACCTGGCACTAAAATAATCCATGTATCTCCGCCGTGATCTTGTCGATCACCAGCCCCAGGTCCTTCGCATTTTCGGCAAAATCGATCTCGTCGACATTGATCACAAGCAGTTTCCCCAGCTTGTATTTGCTGATCCATGCTTCGTAACGTTCGTTGAGGCTCTTGAGGTAGTCGATGCGAATGGATTCTTCGTATTCCCTGCCTCTCTTCTGGATCTGGTTCACCAGGTTGGGCACCGACGAGCGCAGGTAGATCAGCAGGTCGGGGGGCTGGATGAATGAACTCATCAACTCGAACAGGGCACTGTAATTTTCAAAATCGCGTGTCGACATCAGGTTCATGTAATGCAGGTTGGGGGCGAAAATGTATGCGTCTTCGTAGATGGTCCTGTCCTGCACCACCGTCTTGCCGCTTTTCCTGATCTCCACGATCTGCCTGAAGCGGCTGTTGAGGAAATAGATCTGCAGGTTGAATGACCATCGCTGCATGTCTTCATAAAAGCTGTGGAGATACGGATTCGTTTCAACATCCTCGTAATGGGCCTGCCAGACGAAGTGCTTGGCCAGCAAACCTGTCAGCGTTGTCTTCCCTGAGCCTATGTTCCCTGCGATGGCGATATGCATGATCTTGAATTTTCGACTAAAATAGGAAAAATCTGTTGTGGTGGGGCGGGCGGGGGGAAAAATGTGTAGTGGGAGCGGGGGGCTGGGGACTGGGGCTGGGTAGTGCTGAGTTTTGAATTCTTAATTAATCAATGATCAATCATCGCTTATCCTGCATCTCCTGTCTTCCAGCCCGCTACCTGATCTCATAAAACACAAGCTTCTCTTCCAGCAGCATGAATAGCATGGCCGGGTTCAAGCTCATGCATACCGATACCGAGATGGCGTCATTCCGCGGAAGGGTGGTGCTGCTCACTTCATTCAGCCTGGTATCATAGATGCTGACCGCATCCCCCTGCCTGTAAATGATCTTTCGGTTAAAGACCTGGAATGCTTCGAGATCCTTCACTGGAATGGTCTTGTAATAGCTGCCGTACTTATCGAAAATGTGGATGCCGGTTGCCGGGTCGTTGAGGTAAAGGAAATTGTCGCGCTCGATCATATAGTTGGGCTCCATGGTATAGCCGGTGGATTGCTGCAGGTTCCCGGTGCGATCGCTGACCTCCAGTTGCTGGTTTATCCTCAGCAATTCGAAGTCGACGGGGTTGTAAACCCAGAATGCTCCCTGATAAGAAGTGCACGCCAGGCTGGCGAGGCCGAGGCCGAGCTGGTTCAGGTCGACACGGCTGGCGGAAAGGCTCAGGGTATGATCGAGAAATTCAACCTGCGCAAAGGATTCGTAGAAGAGCAATATCTTGAAAGGGTCGTGTGTATCCACAAAACTGATGTTGCCCGAATACAGGTTGCTGTAAGTGTTAAGCTTTTCGCCCCTGGAGCTGAACTTGACGAGCTGATTGCCGTTAACTGCGAAAACATTGCCGAGCTCATCGCTGGTGATGAACTCGCCCTTTATCGGAATTTGAACCGTTTCCTTAAATCCGTTAACGCCGGCTGCCAGCAGGAGCAGGAACAATGCCGCTGCGACAGTTTTCCGGGTATGGCGCAATAAAAATATCATTTGATCATCTTGAGGATCTCGTCAACATAATGCCTGTCGTTGGCCAGGCGGGGCACCTTGTTCTGGCCGCCGAGGCGGCCTCTTTTCTTCATCCATTTGTAGAACGTTCCGGGCGGCAGTTTTCGTACGATGGGCGTGCGCAGGATCATGTCGTGATAGCGCTTGGCCTCATAGTCGGAGTTGAGCGACTTAAGCGCGTTGTCGAGGGTTTCGGTGAAGAATTCAATGTTTTTGGGCTCCGTGCTGAACTCGATCAGCCATTCATGGGCTGCATTTTCCTTTCCCTCGAAATATACGGGGGCGGCAGTGTAATCGCTGATCACCGCCTGGCATTTGGCGGTGGCCACCTCCAGTGCCTTTTCGGCATTGTCGACGATAAGCTCTTCGCCGAAGGCATTGATGAAACTCCTGGTGCGGCCGGTGATCTTGATCCTGTATGGTTCGGTGGAGGTGAACGTCACGGTGTCGCCAATCCGGTAACGCCATAACCCTGCGTTGGTGGTGATGACCATGGCATAGTTTACGCCGGTCTGCACTTCGCTGAGCGGGAGGGCCAGCGGCTGATCATTGTCGATCTCCGACATGGGGATGAACTCATAAAAGATGCCATAGTCGAGCATCAGCAGCATGTCGTCGCGGCCATTGTCCTCCTGAAGGCCAAAAAAGCCCTCCGAGGCATTATAGGTATTCCGGTAATGCATCTTTTCGGAAGGGATCATCGTGTTGAACTGCTTGCGGTATGGGCCAAAGTTCACTCCCCCGTGAAAGAATACCTCCAGGTTGGGCCACACTTCCAGGATGTTTTCCTTGCCCGTGATCTCCAGGATGCGGTTCAGCAGGAGCAGGGTCCACGAAGGTACCCCCGACAGGCTGGTCACATTATGCGGTATGGTGGCATGGGCCATCTTCTCGATCTTCTCCTCCCACTCGTCCATCAGCGCCAGGCTCCGCTTGGGCACCCTGATGAATTCGGCCCAGTTGGGGAGCTTCTGGATGATCAGGGCCGAAAGGTCGCCGACATAGAATTCTTCGTTGTTCACTTCCTTGATGGTGTGGCTGCCCCCCATGGCCAGACCCCGGCCATCGAACAGCAGGGTGTCGGGATTGCTGTGGCAATAGATCGAAAGCATGTCCTTGCCGCCCTTGAAATGACATTCCTCAAGCGACTCCTGGCTTACCGGGATGAACTTGCTCTTGTCGGTGGTGGTGCCCGACGATTTGGCAAAAAGACGGATATCCGTGGGCCACAGGATGTTCTGTTTGCCCTTCATCAGCTGCTCGATGTCGCCTTTGATGGAGTCGTAGTCGTTCAGCGGTATGCGGTTGCGAAAAGTATCGTAGGAGGTGATGGAGCTGAACTCAAATCCCCTGCCCCCCCCGGTGTCTTTGGCCGTGCTGATCAGCCTCCTGAACCACTCGCCCTGCACCTCGTGCGGGTACTTCATGAAAAGCTCGATCTGGTGAAAGCGCTTTTTCATCAACCATGATATAACGGAGTTGATCAGTGCCATGACTTAAAATTCAGGGATCAAAAATACGAACAAATTCTTTGATGTGAAAGTTCATGCCGGGTTCCCCGATTTCCTGCAGGCTATGATGCCTGGATG
>CAZHYA010000315.1:0-1619 GCA_964536525.1 uncultured Bacteroidales bacterium
ATGGTACTTTCTGGACGAGGCACAAGGCCGTGCTTCAGGAATGCCGGAAGAGGCCACTTGGTGGTGAGGTCGGCAAAACGCGTGGCAAGCATTATGGCAAGGGGGGTGGCTGCCATGCTGATCACCGAAACATTCAGGAAAAGCTGGTAGTTATCGTTGTTGATCAGTCCTTCCGACACACCGATGCGCGACAGGATGAAGGAAAACTCTCCCACCTGGCTCAGGGTGAAGCCCACGATGATGCTGGTCCTTAAAGGGTAACCCAGGATAAAAGATGCCCCTCCGGCAATGATGGCCTTGATGGTGAGCACGATGGATGTAAACACTAACACGGGCAGCGGGTTATCGAAAAGGTATTGCAGATCGAGCAGCATTCCTACGGAGATGAAAAAGAAGCTGGAAAACACATCCAGGAAGGGGGTGAGGTTGCCAAGAGCCTGCTGGCTGTATTCCGATTCGGAGATCAGCAACCCGGCAATGAATGCTCCGAGTGCGAGGGATAAGCCCAGGCTGTATGTGCCAAAGGCAGTGGCAAAAGCGATCACGATGATGCTGAACAGGAACAACTCACGGCTCTGTGTGCGAGCGATGCGGTGAAGGATGTAAGGCACGATATATTTTGTGCCCAGCACCATTACCAGGGCTACGACGGCGAACTTGGCGAGAATCTCCCAGTATGAGGAGCCAATGGATTCTGCATTGCCGGCAAGCAAGGGGGTGATCAGCATCATGGGCACGATGATGATGTCCTGGTAGATCAGCACACCCAGCGATATGCGTCCGTGGGGGGCATCGATCTCGCCCTTGTCCCGGACCAGTTTAAGCACGATGGCCGTGCTGCTGAGCGCGATCAGGAAGCCGATAAATACCGACTCGTTGAGCTCGTTGCCCAAATACAGCGCCACCAGCGTGATGGCTCCGATGGTGACCAGTACCTGGAAGGATCCTCCGATCAGAAGCACCTTCCCGATCTTGAGCAGGCTTTTGAACGAGAATTCTATGCCGATGGTGAACAGGAGCAGGATCACCCCGATCTCGGCGATCACCTCGATATCGTGGATGTTGCCGACCAGGTTGAGGGCTGAAGGGCCGGTGATCACACCGGTGATCAGAAAGCCTATCACGGATGGGATCCTGAGGCGGTGAAAAATATACAGGACCAGTATGGCCAGCCCCAGGATGAGTACGATATCTTTCAGAAGTCCAAAATCCATATCATGGAGGTGCAGTATACAACAATGATCTTAAAATGGCCGGGACCTTGTTCGGTTGATGCTCGATAGCATAACATCCCCGGCCCCGATCCTGTTCAAATATAATATTAAAATCCCAATTACGGACCCACCAAAAGCCGTCCGGACGCAATGAAGGATGCACCCGTGACACGGATCATGTATAGACCGGCACCAAGGCCTTCGAGTGCAATGGTTTTGTTGCAAGTGCCGGGAGCCATTTTCCCGAGGTAGTGTTCCTTGACAAGTCTTCCGTTCAGGTCAAAGATGCTGATCCTTAGATTATCCGCAGTTTCCAGTTCACAACCGATGGTGACATGGCCGAGTGCCGGTTGCGGGAATACCCGCAGGCCTGCGATGGCTTGTGCCTCCCGTTCGGTCGTCCCC
>CAZHYA010000315.1:1629-3290 GCA_964536525.1 uncultured Bacteroidales bacterium
GCCGGGCCGTCGGCCACGATGGCATAGTTGTCCCATGCCGTGACGCCAAGGGCGAAGCAGCCCGAACGCTGGTAGTAGGCCCAGAGTTGCGGGTCGGCCGGGTCCATGACGTTGACGATATGCACCCCGCCCATGATGTACTGCGATACGTAGGCATACGGCCACGACAGGTCCATGGCCCATGCGGCGTCAGTCAGGGTGATGTATCCTGTTGTATAGGGAGCCATGGGGTCGGCCACGTTGATCACCTCAAGGCCGCCCACCTTGTCGGAAACATATACATAGTCACCCCAGGCCTTCAGGTCATGCCCGTCGCTCAGTAGTTCTGTAAAACGCTTTAGCAGCACCGGCTCGTCGGGAGTGCTGATATCCCATATATACAGGCCTTTGCTGTCCTGGTCGGGGAAAGGACCGTAATCCAGCACGTACAGGTAATCGCCATACACATCGAGGGTCTGCACATAGCAGAATTCCTCGCCCGGAACGGCACCGTTCACCCATCCGAAATCGTGGCTCGCCAGCACCACGTTATAGGGGTCGGAAAAATCCACCGTACGGAATCCGTCCCACCAGCAGGCCACATAGGCGTAATGTCCTTTCAGCGCGAGTTCGTTGGTCATGACCGGAGGGGCATAATAATCTAAGAAAACCGGGTTTGCCGGATCAGAGATGTTCATGATGTTCACCCTGTTGCCCGAGCTCATGCTCTGCGGGATATAAACGGCAAGGGTATCGCTGATCCTGGCAATGGCCCCCTGTGTGGGTTCGAACCCGACCTGCAGCGGGTAGGAGGGGTCGCTCATATCGAAGACCCTGAACCCGTTGCTTCCTGTATAGGCATAATCGCCGGAAACGGCAATATCGATCGTCGACCATGCCGTGTTCAACTCCGAAGCATAAAGCGGGTTCAAAGGATCGCTGATATCCACCAGCAACAGGCCGCTCGAGTTCCCCGTGGCTGCAACGACATTCCCTGCACCTGAAATATAGGTTTCGGGAGGGTCGATGGTGGTGAGGAGCAAGGGGTTTTGCGGATCACTGACATCCACTGCGTTGATACCCCCTTCGGGGTTAGAGGTAGAATTGGTAATATAAAGATGATCGCCGGCCTTGGCAATTCTCACAGGGTAACCATCAATCGGCAATTCACCCATGAGGGTAACCCCTGACGGATCCGATACATCAAAGGTCCGCAGCCCGAAATCACTGGCTACGATATATGCCGTCTGGTCCTCAACAAGGATGCCGGTGGCGTTTGTGTTGAATACGCCGGCAATGGAAGGGGTCAACGGGTCGGAGATGTCTACGATCTTTACACCCGAACTGCCCTGCGAGAGATACGCGTAATCCCCCTCGAAGGAAGAGGTCCATACCAGCGATCCGCTGATGTTCTGGTGGGCCATGAGCCCGGGAACTGCCGGGTTGCTGATATTATAAATATACATGCCATCGGCCACGGTGACCACATACAGGACCCCCTCTTTTGCATATATCCCGCCACGCGGGTAGCTGTTGAGCGGGATGCGTGCAATGCGGACCGGGTTGATGATGTCGGAAACATCCCATATCTCCACCCCCGAAAAATAGGCGGCAAGGAACAAAAGCCCCGCAGATGCATCCTAATACGAATCGTCGATAAGCAACCTGGCCCTGATCTCGCA
>CAZHYA010000316.1:0-3280 GCA_964536525.1 uncultured Bacteroidales bacterium
TTTGGGCTTGGCGGACATTTGATTGAAGTGGCCAAAGGCGCAGGGTTACGTATTTTGGGATAAGGTGCAAATACCGACTGCCATGTATAATCATCAACCCATTTCCAGTTTACGGCAAAGCCTAAACCACGGTATATCTTTCCTTCCATCCCGAGGTTGACCTTGTGGGCAGGGGTGTTGTATTCTACCATGAAGTCGCTGGCAAAATCGACCGTATCGAGTTTCGAATAAGTGTAATTACCATAGATCTTCAGGGTAGGCATGATGAAATAGGTCAGCCCGATGCTTCCTCCGTAGGTGTTCATATCCTGTATGGTATTTGTCGCCACAAGGTAACGCGTATAATTGCGCGTGGCGATGGCCTGCACGCCGCTCTGTTCTCCCGCTACCGCATCCCCATTGGGCCTGGCAACCTCCACATAGGTAATGAAGTCGGAATACATGTTGTAATATACGCTCAATTCAATAAATAGATCCTTGTTGATCAAGCCGGTATACCCCAGCTCAACGCTCTTGAGCTGTTCCGGTTTCACGGCCTCGACATAGGTGGTTTGCAACACTTCGGGGTTGGTCCCGTCGAAGGCCATCACGGATGAAAAAGTGTAGGCATTCCCGAAGCCACTGATGTTCCCTACGGTAAACCCATATCCTTTGTTCAGGTATTGGTACTGGTCGGTCACGGCCGGGCTTCTGAAAGCCGACTGCCCTGTAAGGCGAAGCACATGGTATTCGTTCAGATTGTAAACCAGGGCGAGCCTGGGAGAGAACTGCAGGTCGTAATTCGTGCTCTTGTCAAGCCTGACCGAGCCATAAACCTTAAGCCTGTTTTCAACCGCATCCCAAATGGCCTGTGCAAAGCCGCCATATTCAACCACGTTGATCTTTCCGGTAGTGTCGGAAAACACCGTACCATTAGAGACGGGATTTGTGTTCCTGAAGGAAGCCCCAACGTTGAGGTCGACCTTTTCGAAGCTATGATTGTACAATCCTTCCACATGATAAAGCTTTGTCTTGCTCTGAAAGTTTGCACCGGAGGGTGGCGGATTGCTGGTCACCTTGTCAAAGGCGGCATCCCATTCCGGCGTTCCGGGTTCCAGCCATTCACCGTTGGCGGCCATCATGGCCTGGCCGGCTGCAGTTTCCGACCATGCGGGATCGAACGGGTCGGCGAAGCCATTGCTGAGCGCAGAGATCGCATTGACATAGGTGCCAAGATAGGCAGGATCGACATATTTCAACGACTGGAAGCCCATGTTCACCCCTGTGGCCGGCATGCTATAGGTGTTGCGGGTGTCGTCGCTGTTCATGTATGCCTTGAAGTTAAAGCCTTTATAATCAAATCCCAGCAGGTGATGCATCTGGTAAAACCCTTCCAGCGGGGCACGGTTATTTCCCATGAAAATACTGGTGCCGGTAGAATAACGGCCTTCATACCTGACCGTCATGTCGGGGTTCAGCTTGTAATAAAGTCCGCCTCCAATCTTGTAATTCTCCGTTTTCCCGTCGTAGAGCTGCGACTCCATATATCCCGGCATCAGGAACTGTATCATGCCGGGGTTTGCATCGGGATAAAGCGCTGCATAATCCCTGAATTGCTGGAAAAGGGGAATGCCGGCCTCCGCCTGTGTATTGATCATCTCGTTGAAATTTTGCGGGGGGGTATACTGGTTCCCGTAGCGGTTGGCTTTGGGGTCGTCGGCGATCCAGTCTTTGGCCGTCATATAGGACCCTGTCAGCTTAAATCCGAGTTTCCCCTTTGCAAACACATCACCATAACGAAACTGCAACTGTCCGTATTCCCGGGTGCCGCCCTTCAGCTTGAGGCTTACGCCACGATATTTGAAAGGGCTTTTGGTGTGAACGCTGAGCACCCCCTGCATGGCGTTGGGGCCATATAAGGCAGAGGCAGGACCGGAGATGACCTCCACACTTTCAATATCGAGATCATTCACACCGAACATATTACCCGGAACGATGTTGATGGTGGGAAGCTGGTTGTCGACCCCGTCGATGAACTGGACAACACGCAACTGGGCTGTAGTATTGAATCCCCTGGCATTGAAAACCTTGAACCCTATACTGTTGTTGATCACTTCCACGTCGCGCATGTTCGACAGGTCGCCGAAATAGTCGCCGGAAGGGGCATTCTGAATCTGCCTGACATTGACTTTCTGGATGGTGAGCGGGGCTTCCATCAGCTTTTCATCTACACGTGAAGCGCTGATCACCACTTCGGAGCCCATAATGACATCGGGTTCCAGCTTTATCCTTATGGTGGTCCCGGGCAGGGCGTCAATCACAACCGTTTTATAACCAATGTAATAAACCTCCAGGGTAACCTTCTCGGCATGGCTGAGCCCGATACTGAAAAAACCGTTCGCATCGCTGGTAGTTCCGAGGGATGTTCCCTTCACTTTAATATTCGCCATTGCAAGCGGCTCGTTGCTGTCGAGGTCGGAAATATATCCGCTGATAACGCCTTCCTGTGCATGCGCGGCAACTGAAAGGCAGGATGCTGTAATGATGATCAGCAAAAATCGTAAATAGTTTTTCATACGGTCAGTTTTGGTTAAACATCGTTGGTTAAGGTATCCGTTGATTTTAGTTAACGGGAATCGACTTCCCGTCTTTTCGGGTATAGATCTCATTTTGGCCGACCACGTCACTGTTCCCGTTCATGACCAGCCGGCCCCTGATCGTCTGAACATCCAGTTCCTCAAGAAACTGACGCAAAGAATCCCTGTCGCCCGCCGAATGCTTCAATCCCTTTATGATGTAATTGGCCATTGTGACCCCGTATATATTCAGCCAGTTCATGTCCCGATCATGTTTTTCCCTGAAGCGTTCATTGGTTTTGATCCAGGCTTCGCCTGAGCGGTCGCTGAAGGGCCTCGGGAACCAGATGTGGTCGGACTGGTTGCCCAGGGCATCCCATATCTGTTCATTGTCGACCGTATTATTACAGAATAACGGCAGATCGCCGTCCCGTTCCCTTATCTGCCGAAGGGCGTTGATCATGGCCGAACCACGTCCGATCACGATAACGAATTCCGGTTCATCAACCATGACTTTATTGATCTTGTTCCTGAGGTCGGTATCAGTGGCTTCAAATACTTCGCCCTTCATCATAATACCTCCCTGTTGGATAAATGAATCGCTGAAGAACCTGACAGCATCAGCGCCCATGTCGTCGTTGACGACCAGCCATGAGCCCCTGGTGAGTCCCATCACGGAACGGGCATATGAAGCGAGTAAGGGCATGTTGTTCGACTCCAGTTCA
>CAZHYA010000317.1:0-3274 GCA_964536525.1 uncultured Bacteroidales bacterium
AAAGAATGAACATCCGGCATTATGAGCCCGGTAAGCGAACTGATCCCGGCTCCCGTCAATGATCATCCCATCCCCTTACCTGCAACACCGAACCATCATGCGATCCTGAATCAAAAAAAAAGGGGAACCGTTGAACCGGCCCCCTTTTCATTTCAGTTAAACATCTATTAGTGCATGAGGATCACTTTGCGTACAATGGTATCGTCTTTTGTCTGCACCCTGACCAGGTAGATACCCTCTGGCATCCCTTCCGCCCGGGCATTCCAAGTGACCGTATGTGTTCCGGCAGTGAATACCCTATCGACCAGCGAGTTAACCTTCTGTCCGCTGATATTATAGATATCAATGCTGAGATGCATATCAACAGGCAGCGTGCAGTTAATGCTGGTTTCATTGGTAAACGGGTTCGGATAGGCTTCTCCCATGTTTATCCCGTTTCTTATCCCTTCGGGCACACCAACCCATATGGCATCGATACCAAAGAAATCGAGGTATTGGTGCATGAGGTAATCGGTACTGGTATTAGTGCCTGTCAGGCCGCCAAACTCGAAGGACGACCCTATGGTGCGGTATGTTCCTTCATCATAGGCCACTGCATTAATATACGAGGGCGATTGATTTTTAAAGATGGTGAAAGCCTCTCCCAGTGGGGCAATATGATCAACCCAGCTATTGTCGCCGCTATAGCTGAATTCCATCCCTTCGGTAAAGGTGCCTGCCTGGCCCAGGATCACGCCCAGGTCGTCGCTGCCATCTTCCAATCCCTGTATGTTGAACATGCTGTGCACAGGTGTTGGCTGGTCGTAGAACCAGGTGTCGCCGCCTTCCATGTAAAGGTTTCCTCCGGCATTGAGGTAGTTGACAAGTTCCTGTCCCTGCGATTGAGAGAGGACATTATTGGAAGGATAGATGCCCAGGCAGACGAACACTGACGAATACAGGTTCATGTCGTCGGGCCAGCCTTCTACCATTTCGGCCGCTACACTAAGGTTTTCCAGACAGGTCATCATTTCTTCGGCCGAGTTGTTATTTTCATCCATATCGATCACCAGCACGGGGATCTGTCCCACCACCAGTGAGAATTCACCCTCGCCGTAAATTCCCTGCAGGGCTGTGATGGCGATGCTGAACGCAGCGGTATGTCCCGCCGGGGTATCTTCCAGGGCCGTAAGTATATACAGCTGTTCTGCCGTCTCTCCGGCCGGGATCGTCCCATAGTTCATCAGCACTTCTTCCACGGTCACGAATTCGCTGAGTGATGACAGCACCCCGTCCACCTCAAAGGCATCTGAAGACCCTTCATTGCCGAGGGTTATGGTAAGGGTGGCCGTTTCGCCCGGATCCAGCTTTCCGTTGCCGTTCCCGGCAGCGTCGTCGATGCTGTAATTGCTATACAGCAACACCGGCGCATGTCCGTAATCGGCGAAGGTGCTGTTCCACGTTTCCTCCCCTGTCGATTCCAGGGTGAAGAGGATCATATGCCCGTCGGGGATGTCGGGGGCGACCTCAATGGCAAAGCAGTCTTCCATCTCCACTGTTGCCCCGGCGAGGATGTTGCCAAAGTCTTCCTCTCCGTCGGTGATGGTCACATATTCATCTGTTGTTGAAAGGATCACATTTACATTGCTCGCATCATCAGAGCCCACATTGGTAAGGGCGACTGTCAGCAGTGCCGATTCGCCATAGTCGAGCAACCCGTCGCCATTGCCGGAAGCATCGTTCACGTCGTGGCTGGCATAGATCACATAGGCGCCTGCCGAAGGCACCACGGTGATGGTTTGATAGATCGTTTCGGTATTGAAGCCGGTTCCCACCAGGAGGGCATCACCCGGAACCAGTCCGTGGGTAATGCTCACATGGCCGGCCGCGTCGGTGATCCCGGTAAAATAGTTTTCATCCTGGCTCAGGGTGACCATGGCGGCGTCGACCGGCGATCCGCCGGCAGTGATATTCGTTTCGAACGGGATGCCGACCATGACCAGTTCGTTGGAAAGCAACAGTTCGGCCGGGACATCCGACCTTGCCTGCATCGACGGGTCGCCAAAAAGATTCCAGGTCTTGGCCGTCTCCCAGTCGGAAGGCCCGTTCGATTCGGTGGTCATGAGCACCAGTCCGTTGAAAACGATGGTACCCAGGGTTGTTCTTCCTTCGGTGGTAGAGATCCCGTTCTGGCCCGGGTGGGCTGCATAATCATAGCCTCCTGTAAAGATGTCGGCGAAATAGTCCTGTCCGCGCATGGGCGGGTCCCAGGGTTGGCTGATGGATGCCCCGAGGAACATCACCGAACCTCCGCCGCTCTTACGCTGCCATGCCTCGGCGAAGCAGGTGCCCGTATGGAAGTCGCCGTTGTTGCAGGCAACGGATACGATCCATGGGGTCAGGTCGCCGTTGCTCAGTGAAGCCACGTTGCTGTTGCTGAAGCCTGTCGTTCCCCATGAAGTGGGCGAACCGTGGCCGCAATAGTTGATCACGCTGGTTCCCCCGTTCACGGCAGCATTCACGTCGGCGATGCTTCCCGATGGTTCATAGATGGGGTTGTAAGCCTCATAGGTGAAGGGATCCAGCTTGTCATTGAAGATCACGTCGAGGTGTTCGTAGTCCTTTTCATTGTCGTCGCCGGGGCCTTCCTGTGATCCGATGCCTGTGGCGGTCCCGTACCATCCGGCTCCCGCCTGGGGAAACTTCTCGAAAGTGATCACCTTATCGACCTGTACGGTCACATCGGCAGGGCTTGAAGCTGAGAAACGACCTACGCTGATGTCGGGCACTTCATCGGCCCCCGCCACACAGCCTACCTGCGGGTCCATGGGGGGACCGCCGGATAGCGTATTGCACTTGATATCGGCCCAATCGCCTACCAGTTGCACATACAAAAGGTCGTTGTTGTTGGTGTAGGCATCCTGCACAAGGCTGTTCACATTGGTGCCGGCAGCGACCACCTCTTTTGACACATTATATCCTTTTTCCTTTTTCCACTGGATATAGGGATCCATGGCGGCCTCGTCACGTTCGGTGCAGATCACAAGGATGTCGCCCATCTCGCCTATCGTCAGTTCATCCCTGTTCTGAAGGTAATTCACGAAGATGGAGGCATACAGCTGGTCCATCTCATATTCCACGGTAGGATGTTCATTGGGCAGGGGGTTGACCGGTGCCGACGGATGATCGGCAAGCGTCACCTCCACGCTGGTATACACCCTCAGGGTGTTCTTCAGGGCGTTGTACTGGAAGGGATACACATAGATATTCGTCCCGCGGTTATCACGGAGGATAT
>CAZHYA010000318.1:0-3222 GCA_964536525.1 uncultured Bacteroidales bacterium
GTCAGGCTTATCGGGGCTGATGCCGTGGGCATGTCGACCGTGCCCGAGGTGATCGCCGCACGCCATGCCGGGCTGCCCTGCCTGGCTTTCTCAGTGATTTACGACCTGGGGGTGGAAGGTAAGATCGTGGAGATCACGCACGACGACGTTATCGATGCGGCAAGCATCGCCGAACCAAAGATGACGGCCATCATCAAGGCATTTATCGCTGAAATGGATTAACGACATCATTATCCATCGACATATTGAGCACCTTGATGCGCCATTTTTCTCCGATATTCATGCGTTTGTAGTGAAGCGGCACCAGGGCGTAGCTGAAGGCCACCAGCCCTGCTCCGATCATCACCGTATTCTTGTCGACGATGATTTCATTATTAATGGCATTGTTCACCACATCCAGCACAACATATCCCGCTCCGGCGATCCTCGTTGCTTTTGAGGTCAACCCAAGTGCCCAGCGGTGCCTGAGCACCTTCTCAATGTCGGCGATCATGATCTCCTCATCAAAATTAATGAGGATGCTGGTATCCGTGATCTCATGGATGATGCCGCCGTGTTTCAGCCCGGATGGCCAGGTGCGTAACATGATCTCGTCGCCGACGAAATACTTGTAATTCCTGAAAGTGCCCGGCTTCTCAACCAGCAATACCCGCTGGGCCCCGGCGGTGGAAAAAAGCAGGGTCAGCAAAAATATCGTTATTATCCCCTTGCAAGCACTCATAGGCATGTGATTCACCACATGAAATTAATATTAAACCTGATCTGAGCCAACACCCTCGCCGTTATGCCTAAATAAACTAAATTTGCATCTTTGTCGGAAGGTACTAATTAACGGCCACGACCGTTGCATAGATAATGATTTTTTTAATAAAAAGCTGAATTCACATATGGAAAAGATCAAACGATCGTTCATCTTCGCTGCCATCCTTCTCCTGCTTGGATCTTGCGGAGGCCCGGGAACTGATGACAAGCCTGCCGTGATATCCGGAGCGTACCTGCCTTCGGATGATACGCTGTTCCTTCACAAGCTCACCATCAACAAGCTGATCACCCTCGATTCGGCTTTGCTTGCAGGCGATGGCAACGTCACATTTACCGTCGACGCCCCCGATTACGGCTTTTACAATCTCTCCCTGAAAGGTGTTTATCCCCTCACGGTGATCTTGAAAAACGGTGAAGAGGTAACGATCAGGCAAACCGGGAACAAGGTCTGGCCATACCAGGTGGAAGGCGGTGAAGAATGTATGCTGCTGGTGCAGTATCTTGAACGGCTTAACCGCGACTATCGTAAGGTTGATTCCCTTTCCGGCATTTTCCACAACAGCCAGTCGCAACCCGATTTTCTCCGCATCCGCCAGGAACTCAATGAAGCATTTTCAGGGATCCACGACGGCCATATTGCCTATGCCCGCGAATTTGTGGCTCAGCATCCCTCTTCCATGGCCTCCGTCATCGTCCTGAACGGCTATTTCAGGGAGTTCCCGATCTTCAACCACCGCGAAGACTTTGAATTTTATGAAATGGTTGATCAGGCCTTGCTCGACAGGATGCCCGAAAACGAATACGTGAAAGAATTCCACCGGCAGGTCGGCAATATAAAAAAGGCCAATGAATTCGAGATGGAATCGGAGCAGCGTCTCTCCCCCGGCCGCCTGGTACCCGAGTTTGAGCTGGAAAGTGTTGACGGGCTGAAGGCCGGGCCCGGGGATTATAAAGGAAAGAAATTGCTGATCTACTTCTGGGCGGGGGCCGATGCCAGGTCGCGACAGGTGAACCCCCTCGTCAGGAAAGCTTATGAGTACTACCATCCCCTGGGTCTGGAGATGATGGCCATTTCTTTCGACCGCGACCGCAAGGTGTGGGAGTCGGCTGTCAGGCTCGACTCGCTTCCCGGCCTGCACCTCTGCGACCTGAAAGGTGCCGGGTCGCCGGTGCAGCGGCTGTTCAACCTCAAGATGAAGCTCCCGGTGTTTTACCTCATCGACGAGGAGGGGTATATTTATGCACACGACAGGGATTTCAGCATATTCCAGCGGAACCTCTATCCTTTATATGCCAGGGAAGAGTAGTTTAGGTACAATTTCTTAATATTGTAAAAAATCGACCAGATGGCAGATAAGGCCGCTGAGAAAAAAATATACTTTGCCTCCGATTTTCATTTCGGCATTCCGGATCATGCCGGCAGCCTTGAGCGGGAAAAGCTGTTCGTAAGGTGGCTGGACGAAGTCAAAGCCGATGCATCCCATATTTTCCTGATGGGCGACATCTTCGATTTCTGGTTCGAATACCGGACGGTGGTGCCGAAGGGATTTGTCAGGCTGCTGGGCAAGCTGGCCACGATCACCGACGCCGGCATCCCGGTAAGCCTTTTCAGGGGCAACCACGACGTTTGGGCCTTCGATTACTTCGAGAAGGAGTTGAACATTAAACTTTACCGCCGGCCTGAGATCATGGAGTTTTCAGGGAAGAAATTCTACCTCGCCCATGGCGACGGGCTGGGGCCCGGCGACACTGGCTACAAGTTCCTCAAAAAGGTTTTTGCCTGCCCTGTCAACCAGTGGCTGTTCAGCTGGCTGCACCCCGACCTCGGGGCACGCATGGGACTCTATTTTTCGAAAAAGAGCCGCCTGGCCAATATCGCCAAGGAAGGGAAAAAGGATGCCACCAATAATCTAAAAAACGAGATGCTGTATCAATATGCCACCGGCATGTCGGAAAAGCACCCTGAAGTGGACTTTTTCATCTTCGGCCACCGCCACCTGCCCACACAGGTCAGGCTCAACGACAACACGGAGCTTATGATCCTCGGCGACTGGATCACGAATTTCACCTATGCGGTCTTCGACGGGGAAAAGCTCCACCTCGAACGATACGAACAATGAACGGGATGGGGATTGAAATCTGAACTCTGAAATTTGTACTTTGAACTACGAAATTGTTATTTTGATGCTGTCCGGCTAACTAATTAAGCATTAAGCATTCAAAATTCAAAATCACCCTGTGAGGATACCCGCCAGGCGTTTACCCATTTGAGCGATGCTGAACTTCTGTCTCCGGTAATAACTTTCGGCCCATACCCTTTCATCAAAGACACGGGGATGATTGATCTCTGTTCTGTTCATTGCCCTGTATATATTAAAACTCATGTGAATAATGAATTTTTCGTAATTGGTTTTTTCCCGTGATCGATGTTCGATCCCCGATCTTCCAGGTCCCGCTCAC
>CAZHYA010000319.1:0-3216 GCA_964536525.1 uncultured Bacteroidales bacterium
TCTCATCCCGCGGCAATATTGTAACATGGCCAGGCATCGACAGTGTTGAACACAAACACACCTATAACATTTTCGAGGAGGTGAATTCGCCCGAGATGGTGGCTGTCTTCCACCGGATGACAGCTGGCGAAAGCGATATTATCCCGCTACGCGGAATGGGAACGACGGCGAACAGGGAACGATGGATCAGCTTTGCCAGGGTGCCTTCGGCCAACTGGTCGCTCGGGATTTTGTTCCATGAACGCGAGCAGTATGAGGGCATCTATGACCTCAGTGCAAGGCTGGCCATCATCGGGCTGGCAGGCTTTGTCATCATAGGTATGATGATTTTCGTGATCGCAAGGCGGTTTGTCAGGCCGATCGACAAGCTGGCCCATGCCACAAGGCGCATCGGCTCAGGAGAATTCGACTTCGAAATGCCGGCATTGAGTTCTCATGGTGAGATCGCTCAGCTGGCAAACTCCTTCAGCCTCATGCAGGTGGAACTGAAGGAATACATCAGGAATCTTCGTGACGAAACAGCCCGTGTAGAGAAGATGGAGAGTGAGCTTCAGATCGCCTCCCGCATCCAGCAGCAGATGTTGCCCGTAAGAAAGCCGGTTCCGGGTCGCGAGCAGACCGACTATTTCGGGATTCTCAGGCCCGCCAGGCAGATCGGAGGCGACTTCTATGATTTTCTCGCCGTCGACGGCCACATGTATATTGCCATTGGGGATGTGTCAGGCAAGGGCATTCCTGCCGCCCTCTTCATGGCCAAGGCCATCACCCTGATGCGGGCCAAGGCTGCAAGCGGCAAGCATCCCCAACAGATCGCTGCCGAGATGAGCCGCGACCTGGAACAGTACAACGAGCAGTCGATGTTTGTAACGCTCTTCCTCGGAAAACTTGATATTGACAGTGGCGAAATACAATATACCAATGCAGGGCATAACCCTCCTTACCTTGTGAAGAACGACGGCGCGATCCTGTTGATTGATGAAGTGCACGGCCTCCCGCCGGGAAGTTTTATGCAGGAATCATACGGCAGCGGTATCGTTTGCATGCATCCCGGCGACAAGATCGTACTGTATACCGACGGGGTCACCGAAGCCAACAACATGCAGGGCGAGTTGTATGGCAATCAGCGCCTGATGCAGGTGCTCAACGACCATGGTAGCGAATCGCCTGAAGGGCTTGCCGGTACCATCCTTTCGGGGCTGGATGCATTTGCCGGAGAGGCCGAACAGGCCGACGACATCACCCTCTTCGTGCTTGAATACAACTAGCCTGGGTTTCGGGTCACAAAAAAACCCTGTACCGGGTGATACAGGGTTCAACGGTTAATTTCATATATCTGCTAGTACGGCACGATCTTTTTCCAGTTGTAGTCGCGTGGGTTCACACACATCACAGGTATCTGCGAGGTGTTAAAGATCATTTCCTCATCGTAGCTTCCAAGGATGAATGAAGACAAGCCCTTGTCGGGGTTGGTCATGATCATGATCATGTCGGCATTCTTGGCAGTGGCGAAGTCGATCACCTGGTTTGAAAAACCTGACGACCGTTGGGCCACGTCGATGGTGTATTTTACATCGTTCTTGTGAAAATGCCCGGTGATGCCAGCAACCGCTTTGTCGATATCTTCACCCGACTGCTGGAAGATCTTTATCGTAGCCTTGAACTGCTTTGCGATATGTGTAGCCCACTCGGTCTTTTCCCATATGCCCGTATCGCTCGTGATGGGCATTACGATTTCGCGGTAAGGTCCGTCAAACTGTCTTTTCTGTACCACGATCACGGGAACGGGCGAGCTGGTCACAACCTTCAGGGCATAGCTGCCCGTAAGCTTTTGCATGCCCACTTTGCCATGCGTGCCCAGGTACATCAGGCTGGCATCCACCTCGCGGGCAACGTCCTTAATGGTGGTAAAAATATCGCCCTCTCTGGCAATGGTGTCCACTTCAATGCCGAAATCGGAAATTACACCGGCTGCAATGCTTTCAAGTTTTTGGGTGACAAAGTCAACCCCCTGCCCCTCATTTTTGAGGTAGCTTTTTGTGTTCTTGTCGATCACGTGAAGCAAAACAAGTTTATACTGCATGTGCCTGGCTGCTCCTGCAGCCTGGTTGATGGCATTGGCGCATACCTCCGAAAAGTCAGTGGGCACCAGGATGATCTTTTTTAACAAGCTTTCCATTTGCGGACGGGTTTTCTTGTTCTCGTTTATATTGAAGACAAATATAGAAAATATTTTTCATCATGTGTTTTTAAGATTTCTTTAACAAACTGCATTCGGCTTTGCAATCTGCAGAAATATCTATCTCATGAAGCAAACAAGCTCTTTTATTTGTTTGAGGTTATCTTCCTTTTTTTCATCCCTGAGGGCTTTGGCCGATGCTGTGAAGAAGGTATGGTTTTCGAGGAACATGATCTGCAGTTCGTACCATTCTCTGAGCGTGGTATGCCTGATATTCAGGATATTCCATTCATAACGGAGCTGTTGTGCGATCATAAAGAAATCTTCGCGGCCCAGGTAGTCGAGGTCGGCATCACAAAGGATCTTTTCAAGGAAGTTGCTGGCGGTTTGCGGGAGTTTGGTTGTGACGATCATATCGGATATGAGCCCGATCTCTTTTTCACCGTAATCGAAGCCCGGAAGGTATTCCCTCACGATTTCTACGCTGGCATCTTCGTGACCTTTATATGTTCTCAACATGCCCGAGTCGTGGAACAGGGCGGCGGTTTCGAGGATCACACGATCGTATTCGTTCACCTTCTCCATTTCGGCGTAATGCCTGGCTGCATTCAGCACATCGAGGGTGTGGTCGACGTTGTGATAGGTTAGGTCAGGGTCAAGCTCCTCTGCAAGCTTGCTGATCATATAATCTCTTGCTTCAGTGTATTTCATGTCTGCTTTTTGCACGCGTTAAGGTTAACTGTTCTTTGATGCTGCGATCCTCCGGTCTAATTGTAATGCTCAACGCCGTCCCAATCGTCGGGGAACCCCATTTCGATAAATTTCGTACATCTCCGCACATACAGCTGTGCCGCCTGGTCGCCGGGGTTCACTGCAATCACCTTTTTGAATAATGCCAGTGCCTTGTGGAAATCCTTGTTCTTGTATTGCTGTATTGCACGGTTAAAATCTTCTTTTGTCCTGGTTTTCAATTCCCTCACGCTCTCATGGTCGCCGTCGAGGATCTCGAAAATGTAAACGGCTTCTTTTTTGCCCTTCAC
>CAZHYA010000320.1:0-2950 GCA_964536525.1 uncultured Bacteroidales bacterium
AATCCTTATACTCCGGTCGCTTTTCAAGTGCGCGCTTTTCGAGCATGGGGATGCTGATGAAGATAAACAACAGGGTCACCGTGAGGGGCCCGGCGATCATCCACCATTGCCCGTAACCGGCCGACAGGGAAAAGAAATAAAGCCCCCACCAGGTCATGATCTCCCCGAGGTAGTTGGGGTGCCGGCTGTATTTCCACAAACCTTCGCGCATCAGTTTCCCCTTGTTTTCCGGTTTCAGCCTGAACCTCCGCATCTGTTCATCAGCAATCAGGGGCAAGCCAATCGCAACGATCATGGTCAGCAGCCCCACGAAAAACCAGGTATTTATATTTATGCCCGGGCCCCTGAAAATATGAACCATCGACATGCAGGCCAGAAAAACCATAATGGTCGGGAACAGGTGGATCCCAAAAAAACTTACAATCCAGTAAAGTTTAGGGAAGTTCTTCCTGAAATCCCGGTAGCGCCAGTCTTCATGCTTCAGCCCGGGCCAGCCACGGTAAAAGTTCAGGGTCAGCCGCAGCCCGTAAAGGAAAACCAGCACAAGCACGGTCATCTCAAGGGCGTTGAGGGCAGCAAGGGGCCGGGCAAGAAAAACCGCGATCACTACCGGCTGCACACTCCAGTAGGGGTCGTACATGGAACTGTTGTTGAAGATCACCGAAAAAACGAACACCACAACGGTGCCAATCACATCGGCTATAAGTATCTTCCATAAAATATGATAATCGGGGATATATTCCCAGGTATAGACCACTGCCAGGATGGCAATGGCATAAATGAACAGTGTGGTGATGATGCCGGTTGCTTTTTTCATTTTTTATGTTTGGTTATTAAACATTTCACCCCTAATCATACAAATCAATAAATTCATATCCGTTCCCCGACCAATCGAGGAAACGCTTCATATCCTCAATGCTGATCACCAGGCTGGCGGTGTTGATATTGGGGTGGAAACTGACCTTTTGCTCTTTCAGCAGGTTTTTGTCGATGAAAAGGTACACATGGTTTTCTTCATCGTTGATGAGGCCAAAAAGGGATACGGATCCTCCCTCCAGTCCAAGATATTTTTTGAGCCTTTTCGGGGAAGCAAATGTAAGCTTACCCTGTTTGAGCCTTTTCTCCAGGTCGTGGATGTCGAGCTGGTACCGGTGATCGCTGATCACCAGATAGTGCCGGCTTCCTTTATGGTTTCGGAAGAAGATGTTCTTGCAATGGGCCGAGTCGATGTCTTTCCAGTATTTCAGTGCCTCTTCTATGGTAGGGCCCGGCGGGTGTTCATGGTATTCGTAAGGTATCCCAAGGTCGTCAAGTATGCTGTAGAGCCGAGGATCGCCGTTCATGATCTGTCTTTTTAGCAAATATATAGGTTTTGGATAGACCTTCCTGCAGCATGCTGAAAGGAGTTCATTATTCCCTGCCGGTCTTCATGAATTTCAGCTCGGTGAAATCGAAATCGGGATTGGGCACGTCTACCTGCATCTCAGTCACCGCTCCCTTCTCATCGATGATGAAATTCACCAGTCCGGGCGGCAGCGAAGGCACTTTTTCGAATACCAGCTTCCATGTATTGTATTGCCAGTGCGACAGGCTGCCCACGAAGATCTCCGTTGGCTCCAGGTGGAGCATCATCTTCTCCCCGTCCATGTATACCCTGGCATTCCCATACATTTCGCAATGGTAGGTCCCCAGGTATGCTTCTGCCGGCAGGGTAGGCTTGCTGTCTTTGGCCCGCTCTTCCTCGGCCTTCTTCCTTTGCTGTGCTTCGCGCTCATCCCCCTGGGCGATCAGGGCCAGGAAATCGGCACTCCAGTCTTTTTCTTCTCCCGCTCCAAGTAAAATATCGAGGGTCCTGAACTTCATCGGATAGTAGAGGCTGCTGTTCTTGTTGGTCAGGAAGACCATGCCCAGGCCCTCCTCGGGCACGAATGTTGTATTGGAGATGAACCCGTCGTAGCCACCCCCGTGGCCCAGCACCTTCCTGCCATGATAATCGAACATGGCCCATCCCAGCCCGTATGCCTTGAAATGTGTCGAAGGCCAGGTTTCGGCCGACCAGCTGCTCACTCCCTGGGGTGTGACGGCCGACCACATCTCGTCAAACCTGCGTGCCGACAGCAGGGTATCGCCATCCGGGGTGATCCCTTTGTTAAGCTGGAAAGTCAGCCATTTCGACATGTCGTTGACAGAGGAGATCAGCCCGCCTGCCGGTGCGATATTATCCCAGTTCAGCCAGTTGATGGTGATGATACTGTCGTGATGGTCATTATGCGGAGCGGAAACGTTATCCATTCCGGTTAATGCCCTGGTGGTACTGAGTGTGCGGTCCATGTGCAGGGGTTCCAGTATCCTTGTCCTTACAAAATCATCCCAGCTCATCCCGCTCACGGCTTCAACGATGAGCCCGGCGGTGAGGTACATGATGTTGCTGTAACCATAGCCGCCCCTGAAGCCAAATGAAGGTTCCAGGAACCGGGCATTCCTCACCACCTCTTCCCTGTCAAGGTTCGTACCGTACCATATCAGGTCGCCGCTGAAGGTCCTGAGCCCGCTGCGGTGGGTCAGCAGGTCGCGGATAGTGAAATGATCCGAAACATAGGGATCGTAAAGTTCGAACCAGGGCAGGTAGTCCCTCACCCTGTCGTCCCAGTCCAGTTTTCCTTCATCAATCAGCATGGCAAGGGCTGCGGTGGTGAAAGCCTTTGAGTTGGATGCAACGGCAAAGAGCGTATTGCCATCCACACCTTCACCGGAATCGATATTGCGGGTGCCATAACCTTTTGAAAAAATGATATTCCCGTCCTTCACAATGGCAACGGCCATCCCGGGTACCTTCCAGTCGGCAACCGCCTGTTCATAGTACTTGTCGAGTTGATTGAGTTTCCTGTCGAGGTCTTTCTGTCCGAACAGGCTTCCTGCCGCCAGCAGGAAGATAAATAGCTGTATGATC
>CAZHYA010000320.1:2960-3210 GCA_964536525.1 uncultured Bacteroidales bacterium
TTTCATGTTGATGCACGTTAAGTCATAAAATTTTTACCGGGTAAAAATAGCATTTTCCGTGATATTGAAATGAAGCCGGAAGTGAATGGCAGGCCCGGCTGTCCTGATCCATCTTCATCCGTTGCATTTACTGCCTGAATCTTCACTGATCTTATATAAAAAACAGGGTCACCCCGCCCACGCTGATGAAGGCGCCCAGTATTTCAAGAGTGGAAACCTTCTGCCGGAAGAAGATCACTGCCGGGGGGAT
>CAZHYA010000321.1:0-3210 GCA_964536525.1 uncultured Bacteroidales bacterium
AAGAAACCAAACAACAAATTTATTAACACTAAATGATAACAGTTATGAAAAAGACAATGTATTTATTCGGGCTTTTAATCCTGGCCGGGGCCATGGTGGTTTCGTCATGCAAAAAAGACGATGACGAGGATCCTACGCCGGTTGACCTCTCCCCTGTGCTGACCTTCGTTGGAGGCGCGGGCTACACTGATTCCGATACAGAACTTCCTCCCAGCAGCACCTTCAAGGTCGGGATCAACGCTTTCGCCAATGCAACTTCCAATACCGACCTTGCATCTTTAGTCGTTGTGCGTACCTTCAACAACACCCCGACCACCGTTTTTGAAGAACTCAACATTAACGATGACACCTACACCAAGGAATGGGACCTGGTGGCCAACACCCAGGTTGGAGAAGAAAGGTGGACCTTCACCCTTACCGATGAGGACGGCGAGAGCAAGCAACTGGCCATCGTGATCACCACGGTACCCAATGTTACGGCATACAAAAACGTAAACATGGGATCCTTCAACGATCCTACCTACGGCAGCTTCATGGCTACCGCAACGGGAACAGTGTTGACCAAGGCTGAAGCTTCAGCCGACCAGGCATCTGTCGACTTTGCATTCTACCTCGGCGCGATCAACAAGTCGACCTTCGGCGCCCCGTCAAATGCAGATGTTCAGTCCGTATTCGCCCTTGTAGGCTCATGGACCATCTTCAACAACACCTTATTTCAAATGGCCAGCATCAACGCCGCCGAGTTCGATGCAATTGGCGATTCATACATGTTCCCTGTATTTACGGGCACTGATGACGACATCAATAACCTCGAGGCCGACGATGTGGTGTTTTTCAAAACCGTAGATGATAAACTCGGCTACATTAAAGTAAATACCATTAATGGGAAAGGCGATCAGATCAATATCGACGTGATCGTCCAGGAATAATCATTCCCTCATAAAACGAGCAAAGGGGCTGTTTCAAAAGTTTATATGGTATTTGAACCGTATGAACTACTTTGCGTGCCTTTGAGAATACTTTGTGAACCTTTGTGGTTCAATGAGTTAAAAACAACCACAAAGATCACAAAGGACAACACCAGGTTTCACGAAGACTTTTGAGACAGCCTCTTTTTTTATAAGGAGACGATCAGTGCAGGTGTATTTCTTCAGCCTGGATCACCTCGTATGTATTTGCATCAGTGATGATAGCGACAACACCGCAGTTCTCAGCATTCCATTCGTCCTGTAAGGTGATTGAATAATCCTTTGTCATGATTGCTCCGGTATTGGGCTGATCGATCAGAAAGTCGCCCCATGTGCTGCTTACTGCCTTCCTGAGCATATGCTGATGTTTGTAATCGAGCCAGTCGGGGGTAGGTCCAATGCTGGCAAGGTCATTCTTCTGTGCTGAAACAATCTCACTTTCGATGATGAAGACACTGAGGTTGTATGTCCCGTCAAGGTCATTAAGGACCTCAGCATGGATATGAAGATCAAGGATACGGCTGGCTTCCTCATACTCATATTCGATCTCAACCGATACATCGGGCGGAAGATCTATCAGCTCCTGTATGGCAGGTTCCCAGCCGTCTTTGAACAACACGGTACTTCCCTGGTAAGGCTTGCGGTTGACCAGTCCCGTGGGGACCCCCACAGGATCGTAGAAGTTAAAGATGGCCGTGCCTGCATTTGTACGGTAATCGGCATCATAGGGCGCATTGCCGGGCAATGCCAGATCTCCTGCATGAATGGTGAGCAGCACAAGCTGTTCACCATAAACCTGTTTGAGGTCCCTGGCAAGTTTGGTTGCCTCGGGGCAGTTTACACAGGTATGTCCGGTAAATTCTTCCAGGAGTACTTTTCTGATTTTTTCAGTCGGTTCAGGACCGCTTCCTGATGTTTTCACCAGGTAGGGTTCCTCGATCTTGTCGCAGGCTCCCATCAGCAGGCCGAAAACCGTGAGCAGGTATATGGTCTTTTTCATTTTCATGATCATAAATATTAAAAGCTGCTTGAAATTGTAAGCGTTACCCCGTTCGCCGCGGGCACGGCGCGGCAAACCCCGCCTACGCATAGCAGCCCTTCGCGCTGGCGACCATAGGAAAGCGACACCCTCGACGTGCCTTCCACAAAGGCCACCGCCGCAGAATAGTAATGCAGTCGCATGTCCTTGTCGGGATTCCCATAATTGTATTCGTCAAAGACCGTGAAGAACCACCTGGGGGCGATATTGAATTCGAGGAGCCCCATCACCCAGTCGCCACGGTCCTGTTTGCTCCACAGCTGCTGGTATTCTATACGCAGCGACTTGGTGGGTGTAAACTTATAGGTGAGGTCGGCAATGGCAATGTTGGCATAAACCATGGGCTCGCCGGTGTGGCCTTCAATTACATCGATATTGTATGCCTGGTAAACATACGACAGGGTCATCTTGAACTTCTGGTTGAACTTACGGTTGATGATCAGGTCGAAACTTTCGAAGTATTTTTCATCGCCAATGGCAAAGAACTTTGACTTATAGCCTTTTGTCCCGGTCGAATCCACCGGGATGCCCACATCCACAGGTTCTTTGTCGATATTGAAAATATTTGAATAATTCAATTCTATCTTAGTACCGTATTTCCCGCCAAGTTTTGACCGTTTGGGCACGGTATAGTTGACCTTGCCCTGGATGCCGATCTCTCCGTTGGGCTGAGTGGCGTAAGGATAGATGGTGGCCAGGCTGTAGGCCTGGGGCTTGGTGAGGGGAGGCATGTAGTTGATGTCGAGGGCTTCACCCAGCTCACTGCTTCTCGATTTATAACTCATATTGTCGATACGCTTACCCGACAACGATATTCCAAGCCCTTTGCGCGAATATGACAGGGTGGCCAACAGTGATTCACCGTTCTTGTATATGTAGTTATTCATGGCCGAAGGGTTGTTGATCTTGTATGCATATTCGGCATCGAACTGAAAGCCGCCGTGAATCAGCCTCATGCGCCCGGCATAGGCTGCCACATTCGACGGGAGCCGGTATTTGTAGATGAGCGTATCCCTTACCAGGGTTGTAGCCTTCACTTGTTCATAATTGCCCACAAAACTGCCTCCGAGGATGATCTTGGTCCTGGTCTCGGCCATCCCCGCGAACATGTCGTTCAGGAAGAACTCTGCATCTATCCCCCTGACAATGCCACGGTTTCCGCTGGCATAGGGTTCCCAGTAGTAGCGCTGGGTGCCGATGAGG
>CAZHYA010000322.1:0-3203 GCA_964536525.1 uncultured Bacteroidales bacterium
ATTAATTTGAACTCAAAACTCAAAACTTCTCAAAAGGATGCTCCATCCCAAAATCCGGCAGGTAATGCCCGCTGCTTTCGATCCCCTGGATGAAACCGCGGGTGATGCCCAGTTCATGCATGCGCCCGACCACCTTCCGGTATTCGGCCGGGCTGACCGCATGCCGCAAAGGCTCAAACTCAGCGGCACGGTGACAGGGGTAGTACTGCGACATCAATGCAATATGTACGCGGGGCGAAAGGGCTTCAGCGATCGCTTCCAAAACTTTTATGCTGTTTTCAGTGTGGCCAGGGAGCACGAGGTGGCGGATGAGCATGCCACGCATGGCATAACCTTCGTTGTCGACAATGAGGTTGCTGCCCATCTGCCGGTACATCTCCCGGTGTGCCGCAAGGGCCACTGCAGGGTAGCCTTTCGCGTCTGAATACCTGCGCGACAGCTCCGGGTCCATATACTTGAAATCCGGCAGATAAACATCGACCAGGCCCTCCAGGCGTTTCAGTTGATCCACATCATCGTAGCCATTGGAGTTGTATACGATGGTGGGACTGTAGCCGAGGTGTTCCAGTGCATTCACGATCACCTTTACCTGGGGGATGAAATGCCCGGGAGAAACGAAACCAAGGATGTTTATGCCGGTATCAAATATCCGGATGATCTGTTCCAGCACCTTATCGAGCGGCATATCGTCAGGGCTGTGATCGAGGGTGTTATCGCTGATCTGCCAGTTCTGGCAATACACGCACTGCAGGTTGCAGTTGGTGAAAAATACATTGCAGATGCCCCTGCTGCCGCTGATCACCGGTTCCTCTCCCCGGTGGATGCAGATCGTTGATATGCTGAAGCCAGCCCCGGCCTTGCAATAGCCTTTTTTGGAGGAAAAACGGTCGGCGTTGCACTTGCGGGGGCAAATGTTGCATGCCCGCAGTTCTTCCAGCGGGGCCAGGATGTCGTTTGGCAGGTCGAAAACAGGCATATTTGACCGGGATTGATAAACTGCATCAAAAATAGACTTTTCGGTGAAATTATTTCATGCCATGATCATCCCCATTCCCGTCGAATGCCTATTTTTATTCTCCAAAACCAGCCATCATGAAGCAATTGTCTTACATCGCAGGCCTGCTCTTCCTGCTTGCATTATCTGAGGAAAGCCTGACACAGGAGATCGGCTACAACACTGGCTCCGGCCTCGCCATCGACAAAGTGGTGATTGAAACCGGTAAAAACATTGACTTCCCGGCAGTTCCCGTGTTCAGCTTCATGTTGAACGGAGCGGAAATATCTTCCCGCGAAGCGAAGACCTCCATGATGCCGGAACATACCCTGCTCATATTCGACCAGGGCATCATGGCCCGGTTCAGCGCCACCGGTCCGCTCACGGCCATGGTCGAATTCATCAATAAGGGCAGCGACACCCTGATCCTTGAAAACATTATCCCCTTCGGATCCTCACCTGAACATACATACATCACTTCCACCGGTCCATGGTCGCTGACCAGGGCCAAAATTTTCCGCCCCGGCCACGGTCCCGTAGGGGTAATCCTGCCCGACAATGCCTGGGAACTGGGATACGGAAGCTTCATGACGGATAGTTCCTCCTGGCTTTGCGGCCTTGCGCGACGCACGAAGGTGGAAGATGCTCAGAAAAGAAGGTATAAGACTGAGGTATTCCCCGGAGGGATCGTGACCTATACGATCCATTACGAAACCTTCACCGGCCCCTGGCAGAACGGCCTGAAAAAAGTTTTTCGCGAAAAATACCTCTACGACCTTGATGCCTTCGACAATACGCTGTTTGAGCGTGAAGACCTGCAATGGGTGCGCCATGCCTATGTCGCAGGGCTGAACTTTGCCTGGGACAAGGACTTTTACGACCATGACCCGGGCAGGTACACCGTGACGGACTACCTGGAGGCCGGAAAGGAGATCTTCGGTGGTTACGACATCTATGCGCTCTGGCCCACATGGCCGCGCCTGGGCCTTGATGAGCGCAACCAGTGGGACCACTTCCGCGACCTTCCCGGAGGTCTGGCCGCACTCAGGGCTTTATCGGAAGCCATGCACGACGACGGCACCCGCCTTTTCATCTGCTTCAACCCCTGGGATGAAAGCACGAGGAAGGAAGACCCGTACAAGGGCATTGCCGCCATCATTGAGGCCACGGATGCCGACGGGGTGGTGCTCGATTGCAGCGGCAAGTCGAACTTACGGCTGCAGGAGGTGGCCGACAGCATCAAGCCCGGGGTGATCATGTACAGTGAAGGCATGGCCGTGGTGAAGGATATGCCCGGCATCGTGTCGGGGAGGGTGCACAATGCCATCTACCTCTCCCCTCCCCTGAACCTCAATAAGCTGATCAAGCCCGGATTTGCCATCTTCCGCGTGCTCGACAACAGCGACAGGCACCTGAAACGCGAGCTGGCCATCTCTTTCTTCAACGGTTATGGCAACGAACTGAATACCATGGGGCCCGGCAGTGACGAAGAGGTGAAGGACGACCTGCGCTTCCTGGGAAAGACAACGCTCATCATGCGGCAAAACTCCCATGCATTCCTTTCCGGCGACTGGACCCCGCTCATCCCGTCGCTACACGACAGCGTATGGGTTAACGAGTGGCCATATGAGAACAAAACCCTATACACGGTGCTGTCGTTCGACCCCGCAGGGCATAACGGGCCACTATTCGAAATTGATGTAAAAGAAGGATACCATTATGTCAGCCTCTGGCATCACGAGGAAATCGATCCCGTTGAGATAGACAACAGGCATTTCCTTCCCGCCACAACGGATGCTTTCAATCCCTGGTTCAGGAACACCCGGAGGGAAGGCAATGTGGATTGCATTGCATCCTTCCCGCAGCTGCTCACACTCAACGATGCCGCCGCTGGAACGTGACGGACTGCTCACCCTGGCTAAGGATCAGTGCCGCAGCAGGCGACAGGATCGTGGTGTGGCTGGACGAAGCCTGTTACGGTTTCGAAAATAAGGAGTTCCCTGCCGGGGAAAGTCCCGTGGTGCCCGGCGGCTCCTGGCTGGCCGGGAATGAGAAAGTGATCGTGCAGCTTTTTGAGCAGGATGAGCTCATCGACGAAAGGGTTTACCTGGCGTACAACGGCAACCCATGGCTGATACGTGAGTGCCGGAGAACATCCGGCAGCATCGACCGGAAGGGGACCTTGCGCCTCAAGGGCGGATCATTCTCA
>CAZHYA010000323.1:0-3163 GCA_964536525.1 uncultured Bacteroidales bacterium
CAAGGTGGCTGCTAAGAACGCTCTGGCCACTCTGGGACAAAAAGACGAGGTAGCATGGCATCGAAATCACCGCCGCCGGCGTCAAATGAGGTCAGGTAATAGACCTCCAGCACCTGGCAGGGCCCTGATGGCGACATGTGCGTCGCCATGGTATAGCCCGGATAAGTGTATCCATCGTCGGTTTCGCCGTTATCGTAAATAAGTTCTTCCTGTGAGCCTCCGCCGGGCCCCGACCAGGATAGTGTTACCATATCGTTGCTCACGATGCCGTTAAGGTTGGTCGGTGCTTCAAGTGCAACGCCGGAGACGGTGACCTCTACCGGACCGGCCTGTGCCGATTCGCCTTCGTCGTACACGGCACTGACCGAATAATCATAGGTGCCAGGAGCCACTGCCTGGTCTGCATAAGAGGTAGATGTCCAGGTACTTGAATTTAGCTTCGTTCCGTCGCGAAAAATATTGTATCCCAGCAGGGCCTTTGTCCCGTCAGGGTATGGGGCCGAGAGTGCCTCTTTCTCCGGATGCCTGTCGGCGATGTTTTCACCGGGCGGCGGAGCCGATGGGCGCAGCCACGCTGTTACCTTCTTGCCATATTTTGAATGGTAGAACACTTTGGCTTCATGGCTACCTACATATTCATAGTTGCCCAGTTGCGATAATTCCGTAAAACCACCGGTGTGGCTTCCGAAATACAATGACTGATCGAAGAAGCTGTCGTCGACCCCGACGTATGGTCCACCAGGATCGTCATTGTAGGTGGCGATCATAAAGCTCGACTGGTTGATGGTCACGTTGGTGTTGATGCTCACCCAGTTGTTGTTGACCCCGCTGGTGGAATATGGCCCCCCGAGGATGTTGCTTCCGCTGCCGTCGAGCACATAAACCGTCATGGGCTGGCTCCAGCTCTCGTAGTTGCTCGTAAAGAAACGTATCTCGCTGAGCGTGACCGGGTAGTTGGGTAATGCAAACAGCTGGGCGATGCCTGCTCCGCCATCGGTGGAGGCAAAGGAACTTTCGAAGGTGCCGTCGTGGTAATAGAGCCACTCTTCGGTTCCCGCCTGTGGCGATGTCCAGGTTACATTCACCGTAGTGCCGGTGGCCCAGGCTTGCAGGTTGACGGGTGGGTCGAGGGCGGTCCCGCTGACGATGGCTTCCACGGGCCCGGCAGGATCCGACTCTCCTTCATCATATACGGCCGTGACCGTGTATTCATAGGTCCCGGCAGCCAGTGCGTTGTCGTTGTAATAGGTGTTCGCGACCAGCGAGGTGTTCACCTTGTTTCCATCCCGGTAAACATTGTATCCAAGCAGTCCGAGCAGCTTATGGTACTGGTTTTCGAGTGGCTGAACCCCTTGCTGGTTCATTCCGCCATGCGCCCTGGCAGTGTTGTTTGCAAGCTCGGCGGTTGTCGCGGGGATTTCACCGCCCAGCATGGCAGTCTTCCCACCGGGGTATAGCACCACCGCCCTGATCAGGTAGGCTTCATTCCACGATGCCCATGTTTGGGATGATTCCTGAAAATCCCACGATCTGCCATTGTTCAGGTTGGCATCATACCCGAGGTAAGCCTGCTCGGTGAAGCTGCCGAAACCGACCACAAAGTCTCCCGTAACATTGATGCCTGCCCCTGAAACATCTACCTCAACCCAGGCGCCATTGGCAGCCGTTTCGGTGCTGTTGTGCAACACCGTGGTCCCGGGCTGCGATCCGGCCCAGTTGAACACCTTGGCATAAAACTGGTTGTCGGAACCCTCGTTGGTGGTGTAGTATTTCAGGGTGAGCACCTGGCAGGGCCCGTCGGGCGACATATGTGTCGACATGGTGTAGCCCGGGTATTTGTATGACCCGGTGCTCACATTGTTGTCGTAAATGAGTTCTTCTTCTGTTCCTCCACCGCCACCGGGGGCTGTCCAGGTGAGCTGTACATTATTGCCGTTGACGCTGGCAGAGAGGTTGGTTGGCGGGTCGAGCAAGGACCCTCCGGCTACGGCATTCAGGGCGTTCACCCTTCCATAGCCAAGCTGCAGGCTCCAGGTGCCGTAAGGATACTGCGGATTGTTGGTGTAGGAATATCCGCCAACCTTTTCACAGGAATTGTAGAGCTTGGTCCTGAGCTGCTTCCAGGTGTAATCAGGGTTGGTGGAGGCGATCAGCCCAACCACACCGGCAGCGATCGGACAGGATGCCGATGTGCCGTTGAACTCATTGTAATCGTTCGAGGTATAGCCCGGCAGGCCTGTCCGGTCGATCGTCCAGGTGTCGCTGCCTGGGGCGGCAATGTCGGTCGAGTCGCCGTAGTTCGAGAATGAGCTCCTGTCGTCGTACCTGTCGGTGGAGCCAACTCCTACAACATGGGCGAACCAGCAAGGATAACCCTCGTCGCTGATGGCATTATCATTGCCCGTTGAGGCCAGCACCACGCATCCCAGTCCATCCCGCGAATCGGTGCGCATGTTGGCAAAGGCAGTCCTGATGGCGGCAATGTTCGCCCAGCTGCCCATGGTATAGCTGTTGCTCACGGCAACAATATCGTAAGGGGCAGTCATCACATGCTCGCACGACCTCACCATGATCAGCTCCGTAGTCTGGAATGTGCCTCCGCTGCCAAAGCCAAATCCCATCTTGATGGGCACTACTTTGGTATGGTATCCTACGCCGGCAACGCCAAGGGCGTTGTTGGTGAGGGCACCGATCAGACCTGCGCAGGGTGTGCCATGGTTTTCCTCATCTTCAATGGCAGAAGGATTGTTGTTGTCGTCCACGGCATTATATGGCGAAAGGTATTTCCCCACCATCTCGGCATGGGCAAGATCGAAGCCATGGCCGTCGATCACTGCCACGGCAATCGATGACGATCCGGTGGTGATATCCCAGGCTTCAGGGGCGTCGATATCGGCATCGCTGGCCTGGTTAAGGAACCACTGTGTGGAAAACAAGGGGTCGTTGGGGATGATGTCTGCCCTGCCCTGAAGATGGAAGTTGGGCTGTGCGAAATCAACGGCATCACTCTTGGCGAGTTCCATGCAAACTTCGAAAATGTTAACCTCTGCAGGAACATGCACGGCAAGGGTTACCGACCTCTTCATGTCGAGTTCTTCCACGACCGCTGCATGAAAGGGCTTCAGCAGGCGGTCGAGTGTACCGTCGGTGATGCTTGTACGCC
>CAZHYA010000324.1:0-3127 GCA_964536525.1 uncultured Bacteroidales bacterium
CCTGCAGCAGGATGTTGAAGACGTCGGGGTGGGCCTTCTCGATCTCGTCGAGCAGCACCACGGAGTATGGCTTTCTCCTGACAGCTTCGGTAAGCTGACCGCTCTCGTCATATCCCACGTATCCGGGGGGCGCTCCGATAAGCCGCGACACCGAATGTCTTTCCTGGTATTCCGACATGTCGATACGCACCATCGAATTCTCGTCGTTGAACAGGAACTCAGCCAGCGCCCTGGCCAGCTCCGTCTTTCCCACGCCTGTGGTGCCAAGGAAGATGAATGAGCCGATGGGTTTCTTTGCATCCTGCAGGCCTGCCCTGCTCCTCCTGATGGCATCGGACAGGGCCGTGATGGCCTCCTCCTGCCCGATCACACGCCTGTGAAGTTCTTCTTCGAGATGCAGCAGTTTCTCGCGTTCGCTCTGCAACATCCTGCTCACCGGTATGCCGGTCCATCGGGAAACGATCTCCGCGATCTCTTCGGCCCCCACCTCTTCGTTGATCATGGGACTGTCGCCCTGCATTTCCTCAAGTTTCAGCTTGAAGGCCTCGAGGTCGCCCTGGGCCTCCCCTATCTTGCCGTACCTCAGCTCGGCCACCTTTCCGAAGTTGCCTTCACGTTCGGCCTGCTCGGCGGCAAACTTATAATCCTCGATATCCTGTTTGCGCTGCTGTATCTTCTCCACGATTTCCTTTTCGGCCTGCCATTTGGCCTTGAGGGCATTACGCTGGTCGTTGAGGTTGGCCAGCTCCTCGTTGAGCTTTTTGAGTTTCCTTTCATCCTTCTCACGCTTGATGGCCTCACGCTCAATCTCAAGCTGCCTGATGCGCTGCTCGGCAATTTCGAGCGGCTCAGGCGCCGAGTTGATCTGCAGCCTGAGCTTGGCAGCAGCCTCATCGATGAGGTCGATGGCCTTGTCGGGGAGAAACCTGTCGGTGATATAACGCTGCGACAGCTCCACGGCAGAGATGATGGCCTCATCCTTGATGCGAACGTGGTGATGGGTCTCATAACGTTCTTTCAGCCCCCGCAAAATGGATATGGCATCCATGGTGTCGGGCTCGTTCACCATCACGATCTGGAAGCGGCGCTCCAGTGCCTTGTCCTTCTCGAAGTATTTCTGGTATTCCTTCAGCGTGGTCGCCCCGATGGCACGGAGTTCGCCCCGGGCCAGGGCAGGTTTCAGGATGTTGGCTGCATCCATGGCCCCTTCGGAGGCCCCTGCACCCACGAGGGTATGGATCTCGTCGATGAAAAGCACGATCTCGCCGTCGGAGTCGATCACCTCCTTCACCACGCTTTTGAGGCGCTCTTCGAACTCTCCCTTGTATTTGGCGCCTGCGATGAGGGCACCCATGTCGAGGGAGTAAACAAGCTTATCGAGGAGGTTGTCGGGCACCTCCCCCTTAATAATGCGGTGCGCCAGGCCTTCAGCGATGGCAGTCTTCCCCGTCCCGGGCTCCCCGATAAGGATGGGGTTGTTCTTGGTGCGCCGCGAGAGGATCTGCAGGATACGCCTGATCTCCTCGTCACGGCCGATCACGGGGTCGAGCTTGCCCAGCCTGGCTAGCTCGTTGAGGTTGCGGGCATAGCGCCCAAGGGCATTATAGGTATCCTCAGCGGTCTGGGAATCCACCCGTTTCCCTTTCCTGAGTTCTGCAATGGCAAGCCGCAACTCCTTCATCCCCACGCCGCTGTCTTTGAGCAACCGGGCTGCAGTATCGCTGCCCGCAAGGATGCCCATAAGCATGTGTTCAATGGATACGAACTCATCATTGAACTCCCCGGGAAACGCTGACGCCTTCTGCAAAGCCTTGTGCGCATCGGGCGAGAGGTACTGTTCGCCGGCCCCGCTCACTTTGGGAAGGCCCTCAAGCGACTTGTCGAGCGCCCTGGTGAAAACGGCAATGTCGACACCCAGTTTTCTGAGGATGAAAGGGATCACATTGTCATCCACCTCCAGCACTCCCTTAAGAATGTGCA
Organism: uncultured Bacteroidales bacterium; assembly: GCA_964536525.1. Classification (GTDB taxonomy): domain Bacteria; phylum Bacteroidota; class Bacteroidia; order Bacteroidales; family B18-G4; genus B18-G4. Next base: position 1,981 of record CAZHYA010000324.1, read on the forward strand.
GGTTGTCGATGGCCTGCTGCCCGCCGGCAACAGCCAGCTGACCAGCCCGCTCGACGGCCTCCTGCGACTTTATGGTAAAATTCTTAAAATTCATTTTCAATCTCCTTTCCGGTCATAAAACCAGGATTATCCAATCAAACATATTGCCAATCAGTATTTATCATCGTCAAACGGCTTATTTGTCATTTCAGGGCCGCCATTGGTGACTTTTTGTCGGTAATCACAAGCTTCCCTGCCCGGGATCATTGCCCTGGAAGGAGAATGAATATATTAAAGCTTTTCATCGCAGCTTAGGGTTATGGAGGAATGTTCACAATTTTTATGTACTTTTGCCGTTCAAAATCCTGATCAATTAATCCCCGGCAGGCCTGCATATGAAAAAATTTTTGGTTCTGTTCACGCTGATCGTCGCAACCTGCAACGTGCAGGCGCAGGTTTACGACACGTTGAACGTTTTTGAGAATGATTCGGCCCTTCTTTGCCACATCGACACGGTGGTGCTCGATGCAGGCCCCGGCTTTGTGGCCTACTCATGGAACACGGGCGAGACCTCACGAATGATCAAGGTGACCCAGAACGGCACTTACGACGTGGCTGCCAGCGAAAGCGGCGGACAGATCCAGGAAAGCGATATCTATGTGAACGTGATCAGGGCCCGCATCATGCAGGAGTCCGACAGCCTCTGCTACAAGGACACGATCTTCCTGGTGGTCGATGAGACCGATTACCGTTACCTGTGGAATACCGGCGACACACTTTATAACCTGCAGGTTGTGCTGCCAAGGTCGCAGACCTATTCGGTGGATATCTATGACGACATCAACCGCTGTACCGACAGTGTAAGGCTCGACATGTACCCACGCATCTATGTGGAATTTGAACAGAACCAGGAAAACAAGGGTTGTCCGGGGGGCGACTGCAAGGGGCAGCTTCGCGTTTTCGCCTCCGGCGGCACGGGTAAGCTCTTCGAGCCGGGTAATCTCGATTGGTTGTTTTGCTAATTTGGCGGTCGCGGAGACGAGCTCATCGAGCTGCCACTCGCTTGGATCGCGGCCAGTTGTTGTGGCAGCGGCGATGGATTCACCTTCTTCGCGGAGGAGGTGATGGATACGAGCGGAGACGTCCTCAGAGTCGAGGAGCTTGCGGC
>CAZHYA010000325.1:0-3111 GCA_964536525.1 uncultured Bacteroidales bacterium
TGATTATTTCCGAATGAAACGAGAACGGAAGCCTTTGGTACCCTGTAGGGGGGCAACAAAATCCCACAGTCCCAGAGTCCCATAGTCCTTAAAAGGTGCCTGGATGGAGATCCCTCTCCCGAAGTCTCGGGATCGGGATTAGTTCGACTTGGCCTTTTCATTTCGCTATGCTCATAAAAAGGCAGTCTCACTAACTCTAGTCACTATAGTTCACTGTAGTCACTCTCCCGGTCCCATCGTCCCATAGTCTCATGGTCCTGAAAGGGAACGGGGTGCGATATATGCCAGTCATTCCTTCGTCAGCCAGAACACGGCTCCCACGCTCACCGTAGTATAGCCGAAATCGTGCAGGCCCTGCTGAAAGGAAAGCTTCAGGTGGGTGTATTGGAGTTTCCAGATGGTGTTGGCGCGGACCACCATGGGGGCGTCGCCGTTGTTGAGGTAGCCCAGGTAGCCGCCCCAGCGGGCATTACACTCGAAATGATCGTTGTACACCGAAAGCCCGGCCCCATATAGGAAGGCATCGTTCTGGGGGTTGATGTCGATGTTGGTCTGCCAGACATAAAATCCCAGCATGGCATGGGGGCGCAGCATCAGCTTCGCTCCCGCCTTGAAGCTCTTCCCCGCAGAAAGGTCGAAATAATACCCCGGGGCATCGGTATAGCGTGCATCGCCAAGCCCGCCGCCGCTGGGGGCGCGGAAGCTGAGACCCAGCAGCAGGTCGGGCCAGCCTGCATGGTCGCGCAACAGCTGGATGAGTGTGCCAAACCAGATATCGCCGGCCACGAATCCCCGCGGATCCCTGCTCCTGGCTGCACGTTCGTCGCGCGTGACGGTGTCGAGCACATAATGCTCGATGGGCACCCCGTAAGCCTCCACGGCAACCCTCCCGTCGAGGAAGGGGTACCTGAACTTCATGAAGAGGTTCTGTGTGTCGTCGCCCCGGCTGAAATGAAGGTCGGCCCTGGCCTCCAGGCTTGCCCTGCTGCCGATCAGGGCATCCCTGATCTCGGGCACCGGCAGGGCGTTGGGCCCGAAACAGGCAGCGGAATAGGTGAGGTACTTCGTCCAGCTGCTGTACCCGTCCCACCCGTGCCTGTTGTTCCACCAGCTGTAGTCGTCGTCCTGTGCCGGGGCAACGAAAGCCGGTAACAGCAAGGACAAGAACAGGATATGTCTCTTAACGGTGCCTGACATCCGCCTCTTATTCCTTTACAAACTTTCCGTAGTATCTTCCCAACCCAATGTATACGACGAGCATGTAGGCACCAGGTGGCAGCGCCGTAATATCGATCCGCTGTTCAGGTCCCTGTTGCAGCATGCCGCTGAGTGTTGCCTGTCCCGCGAAGTTACAGATCTCGAAACGGGCAGGCATGTTTTCGGCCTCAAGGCTGAAATGAAGCTCCTCAAGGGCGGGGTTCGGGTAAATGCTTATTCCTCCCTGATGCAGTCCCGGCAGCTCATCCACTCCCAGCGGGTTGGTGTATTTCCATGTGAGGCAATTAAAGCCACCGACCCCGATCGACGGCCCGGTCATCACCACGTTCCCTTCCGGGTCGAGGTCGATCCCGTAAGCAAATTCAGCATTATTGGTAAAACTGTTGTAGATGATCTCCCACATCTTGGTGAAATTATAGTCGACCTTGATCGCCAGCATATCGGCCTCGGTGCCCAACCCGTCGCTGGCGCCACAGAAGTAGATGTAGTCATCGGTCACGGCAATATCGAACAAAGCCTCTCCGAGTCCTGCGGGGCTGTCGTAAAAGCCTTCGTCGAGCAGGCCGCCTGCGGGTGAGAAGCGGGCAAAGTAGGCGTCGAGGGAAGTGTTGAAGTATTGTCCGCAACAGATAATGTTGCCGTCGGCGTCGAAACTGCCGTTTTCGAATTTGGCAATATTGCCGGGCACACTGACCACATACGTCCATACGGGAGAGTTGCCGGTCAGTCTCACCAGGAAGGCGGCTTCATTCCCCTCGTTAACATAGCCTCCGATATAATGGTTGTTGTCGTCGTCGAGCAGGCTAAAGGTCGGATGGATATCGGCATACCCTGGGATGTAGTCGGAATATTCCGACAGCAGCAAGCCATCGGTGCTGTATACAAGGCTCAGGATCTTATGATCATAATTCATCATGGTCATATTGGTACACATCACGTGGACTTCCCCATTGCTGCCTGCCTTTATGGACCTGCCATTCATTATCCGCCCCAGCTGGTCATAATGCTGGAACCATCGGGGCGTGCCATCCGGTGCATAGCTGGCGACTGCCACAGATGGTTCGTAGTTCGAATCGTTGGAGTACCCGCAAACATATATATTTCCTGCGGCATCAATGCAAACATCAAGATACTCGTCGTCCTCGCCGAGATAGTCATAGTACTGGGTGAAAACCGGGCTGCCATCGTTTTCAAAGACCATGATCATCGCGTCCCAGTCGTTATTATGCCATTTTTTCCCGACGAGGTACAGGCGTCCGTTATCATCCATGGCCATGCTTTGGTATCTGGCGTTTTCATTATCGCCCATGATGGCCTGCAGCATGCCGTCCTCGTTGTATTTGATGATATAGGCCGACATGTTGCCGTCCACCCCTATATAGATGAAAAAGGGTTTCGAGTTGATCCGCCTCCACACAGGAAAAAGCCACCCGCAGATTGCACCGGCCAAGGGCAATCAACCCGACGCCATATTGGTCCAGCAGGTGGCGCCTGAGGTCTTCAGCGTTTACAGTCCTCAAGCGCAGACACATGAAATAGCCCGAATTAAAAGGATATGCCTGCCAGGCGTCTTGATACCTGGGATCATCCAGAATCACCTTGATTCTGGTGGCCCGGGCCTTGAGGATATCAAATTTTTCCTGTCTCTCGGCAGGGTTATGGGCATTTTCCATGGAATTCAGGAGAATCGTCTGGCTCAGCAGAGGGGCGCTGGAGATACTGCCGCGTACACATCCCGCGGTTTTATGCTCAAGCGCCTGGTGCAGGGTCGGCGCATCACCATTCGCTTGCGCGCCATAGGTAATAAAACCGATCCGCAGCCCCCAGACAAAGTTTTCCTTGGTGGCACCGTCCAGCTTGGTGATGAGCAGTTCGTCGATTTTGCGGCCCAAG
>CAZHYA010000326.1:0-3107 GCA_964536525.1 uncultured Bacteroidales bacterium
GGCACGGCGCTCAGCAGGTAGTTGTTTTCCCCGCCGAAGACCATCTGGTGGAGCATGGGGATCCACTCGTACGACTGGTCGAAGGCCCGGGGGCCGAGGACGCGGGCGTTATGGTCGGTGAAGGCGGTGTCGGGCTGCAGCCCCTGGGGCCAGTAGTTGGCCATGGCGTTGAGGTTCATCAACTTGAAGTCCTGGTCGTTGGGCAGGACGAGCTCCTCGAGGGCCTTGAACACGGTGTCGGCCTGTGCCATGGCCAGGGTGTCGGTGCTTTCCGACAGCAGGCCGTTGAGGTGGTATTTGGCCGAGGTATAGCCTTTGGAGAGGAAGAAGGCGTTGGGGCCGCGCAGCACCTCCTGCCCGGTGACGGGGTTCTTGATGAGGAAGTCCCAGGCTTCGCCCTGTATGCCGTAGAGGTTGGGATCGCCGGGGTCGGTGGTCACGGTCACGAAGTTGCCTTCCTTCATATAGTTCACGATGCGGTTGATGATGTGCCCTGCCTCGAGGCTGAGGCTGGTCTCGAAATCCTGGAAGGCCTGCACCCCTCCATCACTGGAATACACCACCTCTTCCGGCACGCAGCGCCTTACCAGCGCCAGGCCGGTGATGAGGGTGATGGCCTGGTCGAGGCTTTCCTCGTTGTTGCGGGGGATCTCGTCCATATAGTCGGAGTCGAGGGTGGTGATCTTCGGCTCCGCCAGCCCCTGGTTAAGGTGCTGGAGCACCGCCGGCATGTCGAGCGAGTCCATGCAGATGTCGTCGCGCATGAAGAAGCCGTTGAGGCTGGGCGTGCCCCCGAAGAAAGGCTCGGCATGGTAGTCGAGGCGGTTGAGGGCCCAGAGGGCATAGAACAGCTCTTCGACGGTGGCTTCGGTGTCGGCTCCCCTGCCTTCCAGTATCCTGTATTCGGTGGCCAGCACGCCGAGGTATTCGCCCAGCGCCATGGTGCAGTCGGTCCATTGAAGGGTGCCGCCCACGGTGTCGCGCACGCCTGCGGGCAGGCTCATGCCCATGCCGGGGCCTATGCCGGTCATGTATTCGTTGCGCAGCCTTTCGCGGTATGTCCAGTATTTTTCTTCGCCGGGGGGCGAGGTCTGGGCATAGACGGCCTCTCCGGCCAGGAGCATGCAGGCGGCGAATATCAGCATATATGTGGTGGCGTGCTTCATCGTTCTTTTATGTTTCGTCCCTCACGGCTTCGGCTGGCTGCAGCTTAAGCGCCTTGCGCGCCGGCCATACCGAGGCCAGCATGGCTGCCAGGATCACCATGATGCCGAGGAAGACGTAGAATCCCGTTTCGATCACGGGGTACACGTGGGCGCTGTAGCCCACCGACTCGAGCCCTTCCGCCCAGCCGGCGAAGTTGATGCCCGAGCGGCCGGTGAGCCAGATGGTGACCACCGAGAGGATGACACCCAGCAGGGCGCCGGTCACCGACATGAACACCGTCTCGAGCATGATCATCACGAAGATGCGCTTGCGCTTCATGCCGATGGCCATGAGCATGCCCAGCTCGCGGGTGCGCTCGATGATCACCATGAGCATCACGTTCACGATGATGAAGGCCAGCGCCAGCAGCACGATGATGATCATCACGTACGAGAACTGGTCCATCATGGCCATCATGGCCAGCAGGGAAGGGGAGAGGTCTTTCCAGGTGCTCACCTTCAGCTCGTTTTCGGGGAAGGCCGACCGCAGGGGGGTGACCACGGCGGTGGTGTCGGCGTCGTCGTCGACACGGATGGCAAACTCGGAGACGATGTTGCTGTCGGGGGCCACCATCTTCTGCAGTTCTCCGGCCCTCACGAACACGTTGAGTTCGTCGAACATGCTGTTGGAGGTCTTGTAGAGGCCTTCCACCTTAAAGAGGGCCTGTGCCGTCTCGCCGCTGAGGGCGGCGGTGGTGAGCACGACCTTCTTGCCGGGTTCCGCCTTCAGGTCTTCGGCAAGCTTCTCGGAGATGACGATGGAGGCGATGCGCGACTCCTCCTCGAAATAGCTGCCTGCGGTGAGCTTCTCCCGGATGCTGGTCACCGTTTTTTCCTGTTCGGGGTAGATGCCGTTGATCATCACCCCGTTGCCCGAGTGGGCCGTGCTGGCCATGCCCGTGGCCTTCACGCGGGCGCACCAGGCGGCCACGGCGGCATTGCCGTCGAGCATGGCGGCGATCTTATCCGGTTCGGCGATGGCAAAGCGCACCGACTCGTCCTCGAGGAACTTCGGGTGGTGCAGCTGTATGTGCGAGATCTCGTTCTGGATGGTGGCATCGATCTTTTGCTGCATCATCCCGTTCATGAGGGCGATGAGGTATACGCTGCCATAGAGCCCGATGGCCGTGGCGAGCACCACCACCAGGCTGCGGAGTTTGTTCCTCCAGACGTTTCTCCAGGCTATTGACCAGACCATTTATTTGAATTTTTAATTTTTAATGCTTAATTCTTAATTATTTAATGATTTTCGGTTTTGAGTTTTGATTTTCTTTAGATTTTAGAGTTTAGGATTTAGAGTATATAATTTATTTCCCCTTTATCGCCTTGATGATATCCAGTCGTTGGATGCTTATCAGGGGGTATATGAGTGCCAGGAAGGTGAGTGCGAGCACCACCAGGGCCTGGTTGTAGTATATGCTGAAGTCGAGGGCGAAGGGCAGCACGGGGTCGGCGTTGAAGTCGAGCATGGCCTTGGCGGCTTCGCCCGTGAGTTCGATGGGGTACACGTTGAAATAGTACATGAGCGGGCTGGCCATCACGCTGCCGGCCACCACCCCGGCCAGGGCGATGAACACGGTTTCGAGGAGGATGATAAGGCCCAGGCGATAGCGGCGCATGCCCACCGACACCATCACGCCAAACTCGCGCCGGCGCTCGAGGGTCATCATCATCATGGTGCCGAAGATGCCGAAGCCCACGATCACGTAAAGGATGCCCAGCATGAACATGCCGCTGATGTTGTCGCTCTCGATGGCCTGCACCAGCTCGGTGCGGATGCCGTCGAAGACCGTGTCGTCCTCGGCGAACCCACGGGCGTGGATGTCGGGGCCACTGACGATGGTGTCGTCATGGAAGTTGACCACCACCACGATCGAGATGAAGCCCTCCTCGCCGAGGATC
>CAZHYA010000327.1:0-3105 GCA_964536525.1 uncultured Bacteroidales bacterium
GAGTTTTAAGTTTTAAATTTTGAATTAAAACTTCTATCAACAATCACAATTCCTCACTCCCAATCTCCATTTATCACTAATCATTAGGATTTCATCACTCATTTTGTGACTGATCCGGGCCAAGCCAACAAAACAAGTGTTGAGTTAATTCCTCACTCCCAATCTACATTAATCACTAATCATTAGGATATCATCACTCATTTCGAGATCCTTCCCATATGCTCGAGAAAAAGGTCCTTCTTGCCTCTCGAAATGGGCACGGTGCTGCCGTCGCTCATCTCGATGTAGCCGCCTTCGTGCCGGATGAACTTCTTCACATGCCCGAGGTTGATGAGGTGGGAGTTGTGGGTGCGGAAGAAGTTGCGGTCGGCAAGCAGTTCCTGGTATTCCTTGAGGTTTCGCGACACGAGGAATTTTCCTCCCCCTTCCATGTAAAACCAGGAATAGCTGCGGTCGGCTTCGATGCGGATGATCTCCCGGGTGTTGAGGTATTCCATCCCGGAGGAGGTGGGGATGGCAAGCTTGGAGGGGATGCCGGTACGCAGGTTCTCGAAGAGGGTGTCGAAGCTGAAATGACGCTGCTTCCGGCTGGCCCTGGCCTCCCTCACGCGTTTCACGGCTTCGATGAACTCGCTGATGTTGATGGGCTTGAGGATATAGTCCACGGCCGAGAACTTGATGGCCTTGATGGCATAATGGTTGAAGGCCGTGATGAAGCTCACGTCGAAATCCTTTTCGGGAAAGGCCGCCAGCAGGTCGAAGCCGCTGCCGTGGGGCATCTCCACATCGAGGAACACCAGGTCGGGCTTTTCCCGCCCGATCACCTCGATGCCTTCGATGGCCGAAAAGGCCTTCCCGACGATCTCTATTTCAGGGCAGTACTCCCTGGCAATGGATTCGATGAAACTCACCGCATCCTGCTCATCGTCGACGATTACCGCACGTAGAATGTTTTTCATGGTCTTTCTTGCCTGGTTCAGGGCTCAGGGTTCCGGGTTCAGGGCAGTCACCTCCTTGCACCCTGCACCCAATACCCTGAACCTATGTGATTATTGGTATACTGATCACGACCCTTGTGCCGGCGGGCTTTCCCTCAGCGTCCTTCAGGTCGGTATACTTTACTTTCATGCTTTTACCATACAGGGAATTGACCAGCTTGAGCCTCGATTCCGTGATGCTGGTCCCCAGCGAACGGTGGTTCTCGTCCCTGCTGTTCCTGATCTCCATGGCCTTTTTCCTTCCCACGCCATTGTCTTCGATCGTGCAGCGGATAAAATCATCCTCAAGCTTCATGCTGATGCTGATCTGCCCTTTCCCTTGCTTGTGCATCAGGGCATGGCCGATCGAATTCTCCACGAAGGGCTGGATCAGCATGGAGGGGATCTAGTACATGTAAGTGTTGCTGTCGTCATCTATGTAGATATTCCACTCGAATTTTTTCTTGAACCTCAGCGATTCAAGTTCAAGGTAGAGCTCGAGCGCATCAACCTCCTCATGGATCGGGATGGCAGGGTGTTCGCTGTTTTCAAGTGTCTTCCTGATCAGTTTCGCGAATTTCGTCATGTAGTTGTTTGAGGCGATCCTGTCGTTCTCGAACACATAGTACTGTATGGAGTTGAGCGTGTTGAAGATGAAGTGTGGGTTCATCTGGGCGCGGAGGTTTTTCTGGGTGAGGTCCGACACCTTGTGGTTCATGGCCTCGATGCGCTGCCTTGTACGCTGCCGGCCGGCCCGGATGAAGAGCAGGGCGATGACAATGATCAGCAGGGTAAGGCCACCAAATCCGTAAAGCAGATAGTTGTTGCGTTGCAGCCTGAGCTGCATGAGCTCCAGCTCCTGTTCATTCTTCTCCTGCTCATACTGGTTGCGGGCCTGCAGAAGCTGCCGGCCGTAATCTTCCGACATCAGGGTGTCGTTGTATGCCGAGTGCAGCACGTAGTGATCATATGCCATCTCGTACCTTCCCATATTCGCGTACATCTTGCTGATGTCCTTGTGCAGCCATGATAGGTTATACATATCACCGATCTCCTTCGAGGTCTCGAGGCTGAGGGTATAGTACTCGATGGCCTTTTCGAAATAGTTCCAGTCGCGGTAGATGTTTCCGATGTTGCCCAGGCAGTTGGCAATGAGTTCCTGACTCCCGACCTGCTTTGATATTTCGAGGTTTTCCTGGTAAACCTCCAGCGACTTTTCCAGTTCGCCAAGTTCGTAATATCCCCAGGCAATGCGGTTCCGGGTGTTGGCCAGCCTGAGGGTGTCGTCTGCTTTCTTCGCCAGGTTGGCCAGGGTCTAATAGGTGTCAATGCCTTCTTTTATGTTTCCGGTTTCCCGCTGCAGGTCGCCCAGACGGGTAAGGACAAAATATACGGAATATTTTTCCTTCTTCATATCGACCCGTTCGAGGTAACGCTTGTAATTGATCCCTTCCAGCTCATCATCTCCGAGGCTATAATACACCCTTCCCAGTCCGAGGTAAGCCTGTGCCATCGCATCCTGCATATCCGTTTCGCCCGCCAGCAACCTGGCTTGTTCGAAAGCTTCGATGCTTTTGGTGAATTCGCCCGACCGGTAATAATAGGAGCCTTCGAAGATGCTGAGCCAGACCTTGTCTTCCGGGTCATCACTGTTCCCGAGCATCTCCAGCAGGGGCGGGATCAGGTCGCGCGATATGCGGTATTCCATTCGGGCATCATGGGCGTTGATCAGCAGGCGGTACAGCTCAACTTTGGGTTCGAGGCCAGCCTTTCCTGACAGTTCGATCCCCCTGTTGGCAATGATGATCGTTGAGTCGGGTTTTCGGTGGTTGAGGTAATACCTGGCAAGCTCCTGGTAGCATTGCACCCTGATGCTGTCGGAAGGCTTTTGTGCAAGCACGGCATACAGGCTGTCGGTCTGTGGCATGGCTTCGCTCACGAAGCAGGCCCACAGGCATGCCACAATCATCCATTTCACGCTATTAGTCAGGCTTTTGATCATCTTCCGCTCCCCGGGAACCTGTTAAATATATGAAATTATCCTCAATCATGCTCCCTTGCCCACAAATATATGGTATTTGCCAGGTCCGGAACGGCAGTAGCTTTCAGAACCGTGCTTTCATCCAAT
>CAZHYA010000328.1:0-3101 GCA_964536525.1 uncultured Bacteroidales bacterium
GATTGAGATCACCTTCGTGTCGCCTGCATGCACCTCCTGCGGCTCATACCCGATATAACTGAACACGAGGGTATCGGAAGGGGCAACTCCCGGCAGGGAGAAGGTGCCGTTCATGTCGGTGGTAGTGCCCTGAACGGTACCTTTGATCATGATGGTGACCCCGGGAAGGCCCAGTTCATCTTCGGGCGACGTAACACGGCCACTCAGGGTGCGCTCCTGGGCCGTCGACATGATGGGCGTCATGAAAAGTACCGCAAAAAGGCTGATCAGGGTGCGATTGATGATCCTGTTGCTCATATCAGATAATTATAGCGTGAAGAAACCCCGATGGGGGGAAGAGAAAATACTGGCATCCAGATGCATAACATCTCAAGAGTGTGTATACAAATACATGTACTCAAATTAAGCCATAATATCAGGTATGAAAGTGGAGATTTTTTTTGTATTTACCGTTTCCTGACGGGCATAAAAAAACGGGAGGCGGCCTGAGCCTGCTTCCCGGTGATGGTTAATGTTAAAATTAAAACTCAACACTCAAAACTCAACACTCAAAACTAATTAAGCATTAAGCATTAAAAATTCAAAATTGAAGAATGTCCGGTATTAAAGCAAATAAAGGTAGGCGAGTGCTTTTTTGTATAGCTGGGCGGTGTTGTTCACGCTGAACTTGTTGTTGATGTTGGCCCGGTGACCATCAACGGTCCGCTTACTGATATTGAGCCGGCGGGCGATCTCCCTGCTGCTCTTACCCGCCAGCACCAGTTCGAGGATCTCCCGCTCGCGGTTGGTGAGTTCCGACTTTTCAGGATAATAGTTCCCGTTCTCGCCCTTGCGTATCCTGATGAATTCCGAAAGGATCTCAGGGGCCATGAAATAATTGTATTTCTTGATATCATACAATCCCTTGACAAGTTCCTCTGCGGTGGTCATGTCGCCAAAAAAACCCTTGATCCCCATCTCCAGGAGCCTGTTGATGGCTTCATAATTATTGGATCCCAGGCTGAGACCTATACTCATTTTCTCATTGTCGCTGATAATACGGTTGATGTTGGTCTTGCCCTGCTTCAGGATCCACTGGTAACTGCTCAGCACGATCACTTCGTCTTCGAGCCCGATCAGGCTCATCAATTCCTCGGGCTTGTGCACAACAGCAATAAGCCTTATCTCCGGCACATCCTTGATCCAGTTCCGGAAGCAATCAATGACGATGTTCGAATCGTCGGCTATAATCAGGTCAATCTGCTTTTCATTCATAGACAGTTAATTAATCCGTTTTGATAATTATTTGCCTGATAAGACCGGGTATTGTTTATCAGCCAACGTATTCCCATGAATTGCAACGCCAGCATGCTGCAACATGGTAACTGCCTTATAATTAATATGGACCTTTTATCGTAACCGGTAGCAGGGGAGTGTGGTCAGCACCGAAGTGCAATGTAAATGTGTGGTCGTGATCGTTTTCCGGTTACTGTTGATAAATAATTTTATATTAATCAGATTTTGGGTTTGGTGTAAAATTATAACATTTATGGGAATCTTCAACTTCCGGGAGGGAAATAAAAACTCACAATTCCTCACATACCCTGTATTCACCCAAGAGTTATTAACACCCTCCGGGTGAGAAACGGCTATAGAAATGCCTGATTGTTAATAAGCTGTATCGCCTGATCAGACAAATGCGCCTTTCATGGAAGTGCAAAGGCGAAAATTTCTTTTCAGGCTCTCATCCTGTATGAGATGGCAGATAAGGTCGCGGAGGCCTTCCTTATCGAGCTGGTCGACCAGAAACTGATCAATGTATTTCAGTTGCTCTGTTTTTTTCATGTTGTCAGAACCTTCTTAGTTCAACTGGCTGAAAAGCCTGAAACTGCGCATCAGGCTGTCGTCGGTGATCAATTCATACACCAGTTTCCTGAGCTCTTCCTTGCTCATGTTGTCGTCAATGTAACGGTCGATGTAACGAAGCTGTTCGATCTTTGTCATATTGCCCTGAATTAGTCTTGTTGGTTGAAGATTGATGGTGTTTGCTCCCTTTTACTTTACTTTAACTGATATTGTTACAAAAGTATTGTTTTCAGGGGTTGAAAATCAATGCGTAAAAAGCGCAGGCAGCTAAGTGGATCGTGCTGCAGGATTGCATTATTTGCGGAGCCTCGCTGCGCCGGGAAATCCTGAATTCCAAACGCCAAATTCAAAATAAATTCAAAACTTAAAACATAAAACTCAAAACTCAAACCTTATCTTTGCCGCATGGATGAAAAAAAGCAGGTGCAGCATGAAGGCAGCGGTTTCCAGTCGGGCAGGGTCATGCTGGTGTCCATGGCCCACATGGTGCACGACATTTATTCCTCCTTTTTCGCCCCGCTCCTGCCCCTGCTCATCGAAAAGCTCAGCCTGAATTATACTGCAGTTGGCGTATTGTCGCTCGTACAGCGCCTGCCCTCGCTCCTCAACCCTTTCGTCGGGCTGCTGGCCGACCGCATTGCCCTGCGCTACCTGGTCATCGTCGCCCCGGCCGTCACTGCAGTCGCCATGAGCCTGCTCGGCCTGGCACCCAACGTGGCCATCCTGGGGATACTGTTGTTTGTGATGGGCTTCAGCTCCATGCTTTTTCACGTCCCCTCCCCTGTCATGATCAGGAAACTGTCGGGCGATCGCGTCGGGCGTGGCATGAGCTACTATATGTTCGGGGGCGAGATGGCGCGCACAGTGGGCCCGCTCATCATCGTTGGCGCAGCCACGGCCTGGGGACTGGAAGGCACCTGGAGGCTGATCCCCTTCGGCCTGCTGGCCACCTTTATCCTTTATCTCAGGTTCAGGAATGTAAAGGTTTCCGACGAGTTCAGCCGGAGGAAGAAAGAATCGGGGCTATGGACAAGCCTGCAAAGGCTGGCGCCTTTCTTTGTCATCATCACGGGCATCACCTTCTTCAGGGCCGTCACCAAATCGGCCCTCACCACCTTTCTGCCCACCTACATGAATGTCGACATGGGTGCCAGCCTCTGGATCAGCGGTGGCGCCCTGGCCATCCTCGAACTTGCCGGTGCCGGAGGCGCCCTGCTCTCGGGCACCATCTCCGACAGGATAGGGCAAAGGAACAC
>CAZHYA010000329.1:0-1223 GCA_964536525.1 uncultured Bacteroidales bacterium
GGGGAGGCAAAAATAAGGAAATAATTATAATCATGATATTGTTTCATGGTTTCATGGTTTCATGGTTAAATTGTAAAATGGCTAAATGGCTAAATGGTATCCGGTCCCGATTCCCGGTTCCCGGGATCGAGGATCCTCGAAAAACAATGAAATCAAAGATTTCTGGTTTTTCGGGATATCCGGCATCTGGCATCCTGAATCTGCATGTCCCTGTCAAGCGGAGACCCATATTATTTATACCCCGTATAACATAGCAGGTTAAAATTTATCTTTTATCTTTGCAGTCCTTGTTAAAAAATAAACAATACACACATAAATATTTTCAGACATGTACGGAAAAATCAAAGACCATCTTCAGGAAGAACTGAAAAACATCAGGGAAGCAGGGCTTTACAAGGAAGAACGCATCATCGTTTCCCCGCAGAAAGCCGACATCAAAATCAACACCGGCCAGGACGTATTGAACTTCTGTGCCAACAACTACCTCGGACTGTCGAACCATCCCAAGCTCGTGGCCGCCGCCAAGGAAGCCCTCGACACCCACGGTTACGGCATGTCGTCGGTACGTTTCATCTGCGGCACCCAGGACCTGCACAAGACCCTTGAAAGGAAGATCGCTGAATTTTTCGGTACCGAGGACACCATCCTTTACGCTGCCTGCTTCGACGCCAACGGCGGGCTTTTCGAGCCCCTGCTGGGTGAAGAGGATGCCATCATCTCCGACTCGCTCAACCATGCCTCCATCATCGACGGTGTGCGCCTCTGCAAGGCGCAGCGTTTCCGTTACAAGAATGCCGACATGGAAGACCTGGAAGCACAGCTCATCGCTGCCAGGGACGCCCGCTTCAGGCTCATCGTCACCGACGGTGTGTTCTCCATGGACGGCAACGTGGCCCCGATGGACAAGATCAACGCGCTGGCCAAGAAGTACGATGCCATGGTTATGGTTGACGAATGTCATTCGGCAGGCGTGGTGGGTGAGACCGGCCGCGGCGTCACCGAGCTCTTCAACATCCGCGGTGAGGTCGACATCATCACCGGCACGCTGGGCAAAGCCTTTGGCGGCGCCATCGGCGGGTTCACCACCGGCAGGAAAGAGATCATCGAGCTGCTGCGTCAGCGCTCACGCCCCTACCTGTTCTCCAACTCCATCCCCCCCATGGTGGCCAACGCAGGCATCGCCATGTTCGACATGATGTCGGAAACCCATGAGCTGCAGGACA
>CAZHYA010000329.1:1233-2722 GCA_964536525.1 uncultured Bacteroidales bacterium
AGGTAAAAGAGAAATTATTGAACTCTTAAGACAGAGATCAAGACCCTATCTCTTCTCCAACTCCATTCCTCCGCTGGTTGCTTCAGCAGGTATTCGCATGGTTGATCTTATGACAGAGACGAACGAGCTGCAGGACAGGCTGCATGAAAACACCAAATACTTCGTGGAAAAGATGAAGGCCGCCGGCTTCGACATCAAGCCCACCAAGTCGGCCATCTGCGCCGTGATGCTCTACGACGCCAAGCTGTCGCAGGTGATGGCCGCCAAACTGCTCGAAGAAGGCATCTACGTGATCGGGTTCTACTTCCCCGTTGTTCCCAGGGGAGAAGCCAGGATACGCGTACAGCTGTCGGCAGGCCACAACCGCGAACAGCTCGACAAAGCCATCGCCGCCTTCACCAAGGTAGGCAAAGATCTGGGTGTTCTTAAATAGTTTAAGGACATGCACATTCCGGTTTGGGTCCCTCGTGAAAGCGGGGGACCTTTTTTTTGAACTACCCTTTTAGTAATTGCTCATTGTAAATGCTGCATTTTTAATGTTGCATTTTTCATTGAGCTATTTGGCCAGCTTTGCTCTTGCTGAAATGACTGTTTTTTGGATTATCTGGCTTATTAGGTGTTGAGAAAGATAACTACCATCAAGAGATCTGCATACTTCATTAATATTCAAAGCTAATTCAACCAGCCTGTTTTCAAGTTCTGTTCTCATCGTTTTATATTATAGTTGGTATCTATTAATACCCAAAATCAAAAAATGTCCCGTGATTTTTTAGAAAATTGAGATAAAAAATCAAATTCCAGCAAAATGTAACATGTAACATTAAAAATGTAGAATTCACAATGGACAATGTTTTAAAAACAGGATTTGCCATTTTCCCTACCTTTGCATTACAATTAAAAGATCATGGAGAACAATCTTTCATTATATAACACCCTCTCCCGCAAAAAGGAAACCTTCGAGCCCCTCAGCCCTCCCCATGTGGGCATGTACGTTTGCGGCCCCACGGTTTACGGCGATCCGCACCTGGGCCATGCCCGCCCTGCCATCACCTTCGACCTGGTGTTCCGCTGGCTGCAGCACCTGGGGTACAAGGTGCGCTATGTGCGCAACATCACCGATGTGGGGCACCTCGAAAACGATGCCGACGAAGGGGAGGACAAGATCGCAAAGAAAGCGCGCCTGGAAGAGCTGGAGCCCATGGAGGTGGTACAGTACTATACCAATTCATACCACGAGGCCATGCGTCTGCTCAACGTGCTTCCGCCATCCATCGAACCCCACGCGTCGGGTCACATCATCGAGCAGATGATCATGATCAGGAAGATCCTGCATTCGGGCTATGCATACACATCCGAAGGCTCTGTTTATTTCGACGTTGAAAAATACAACCGCGACCATCCCTACGGCATCCTGTCGGGAAGGAAGGTGGAAGAGTTGCTGGCCACCACGCGCGAGCTCGAAGGGCAGCACGAGAAGAAGAATCCCTTC
>CAZHYA010000329.1:2833-3092 GCA_964536525.1 uncultured Bacteroidales bacterium
TTACCTCGGCGACCACTTCGACATCCACGGGGGCGGCATGGACCTCCTGTTCCCTCACCACGAGTCGGAGATCGCACAGAGCGTGGCCGCCAACGGGCAGATGCCGGTAAAATACTGGATGCACAACAACATGATCACCATCAACGGGCAAAAGATGGGTAAGTCGCTGGGCAATGCCGTCTCCCTGTCCGAATTCTTCAGCGGGCAGCATCACCTGCTCGAACAGGCTTACGGCCCCATGACCATCCGCTTCTTCCTA
>CAZHYA010000330.1:0-922 GCA_964536525.1 uncultured Bacteroidales bacterium
CTGCCCTGGAAGAAAAGGGCGAGCTTGACAACACGATTATATTATATATGCAGGATAACGGCGGCTGCGCCGAACCGGTGATGACTAACGGGATGGCCAAACCCCTGACCGACGAACAGAAGGTGCTGAAGCCCTATCCGCAGGACCAGGTGCTTGCTGTCAGGAAACCCGAATACACCCGCGACGGCAGGTTCATCAGGAGCGGTCGTGGCGTGATGCCCGGCCCTGCCGATACATGGGTGGCCTATGGTGAAGAGTGGGCCAATGCCAGCAATACACCTTTCAGGCTGGACAAATCATTCGTGCATGAGGGAGGCATAGCAACACCACTCATCGTACACTGGCCCCGGGGTATACCGCGGAAGGGGATCATCACTGACGAACCCGGACATCTTATCGACATAATGCCAACCTGCCTGGAGCTGGCAGGAGTCACCTTCCCGGCAGGACACAACGGCACACAGGCTATCATGCCCGAAGGCATCAGCCTGCTTCCGGCACTTGCAGGTAAAAGACTGCAGCGTGAATTCCTGTTCTGGGAACATGAAGGCAACAGAGCGATCCGCATGGGAAAATGGAAACTGGTTGCAAAGCTCGGCACTCCCATGCAGTTCACCCCTGAAGATGAGAACAGAGGGGAACTGTATGATCTCGATCAGGACCCCGCCGAGACAGTGGACCTGGCCGCGAAATACCCTGAAAGGGTAAGGAAAATGGCCTCAAGATGGGAAAAGGAGGCCGTGCGCCTGAAAGCCAAACCGTGGCCGTGGGAGGAGAATGCGCGTAAACAGGGGGAGTGACCTGTAATAAATAATTAATGTTAAAGAAACAGAATAGATAAAAAGAAAACCAATATTTGCCCGCTGAAAACCTGACAAACAACGCACCGATGATAAACTTTCTGAAACCACCCCCATACAAG
>CAZHYA010000330.1:966-3082 GCA_964536525.1 uncultured Bacteroidales bacterium
TGGGAGCATTCATAGGGTATGCCGCATACTACCTCGTCAGGAAGAACCTGGCACTGGCCATTCCCGGGATGATTCAACCTGTTGAGAACGGCGGACTGGGTTATACCAAACTGGAGCTCGGTATTGCTCTCTCTGCCATTTCAATAGCCTATGCATTCAGCAAATTCATCATGGGAGCTCTTTCAGACAGGTCTGATGCAAGGAAATTCCTCGTCATAGGCCTGATCCTTTCATCACTCCTGATGATGTCGGTAGGGATCTTTCCTTTTGCCACAAGCGCCGTATGGATAATATTTCTTTTCATGCTTGTGATCGGCTGGCTTGGCGGTATGGGGTGGCCACCGTGCGGCCGCATCATGGTACACTGGTTCTCGCACAATGAACGAAGCTTCAAGATGGGCATCTGGAACACATCCCACACAGTAGGCAGCGGCCTTATGGGCAACCTGGCTGCCTGGGGCACAGTGCTCTTCAGCGGATTCTTCCTTGTGGATATCGGAGGAGGTGTAATGGTTGACCAGAGCTGGAGGATAGTCTTTATCTTCCCCAGCGCCGTGGCCCTGTTGCTGGCGCTCTTCTGCTGGTGGGCACTGCGTGACACACCTCAGTCGTGCGGTCTCCCTGCCATCGATAAATACAGGAATGACATGCCGGCACAGAAGGAAATGAGCTCTGACAAAAAGATCCCTGTGAAGGAGCTCTTCATTAAATACATCTTCACCAACAGGATACTATGGCTGATAGCACTTGCCAACGTCTTCGTTTACCTTATCCGCTATGGCATTGGCGACTGGGCGCCAACCTACTGTGAGGAAGCCGGGCTTCTTACCAGCGAGCAGAGCAAGATGGCGTTCTCACTGCACAACTATGCCGGCGTACCGGGAATGGTGCTTATCGGATGGATCTCCTCGAAGGTTTTCAAGGGTCGCTGTGCCCCGGCAAATGTGATCTACATGGTCCTGGTGCTGCTCAGCGTTCTGCTCTATTGGAAAGCTGTCCCCGTGGCTTCATTCTTTGCCAATGCCTTCGGCACAGATCCTGATGCCACAAGGGTCACAGTGGTCTATTCTGCCCTGATAGCTATCGGCTTCTTTATCTATGGTCCGGTAGCTCTCATCGGTGTCCAGGCTGTCAACCTCGTTCCGAAGAATGCAGCCGGAACCGCAGCTGGGTTTGTAGGCCTCTTCGGATACCTGATAGGTGACGCCCTACTTTCGAAGGTACTCATCGGCGCAGTGGCAGACAACGTCAGCCTGGGCTGGGGAGCAACCTTCTGGATCTTTATCGCTGCCAGCATACTGGCCGCGCTCTTCTCGGCAACCACATGGAAAAAGGAAAAGGAAACATACCTGGGACACGCAAAATGATAAACATGAAACGACTGATAATAACTGTTCTTGCAGCGGCATTCTGTCTCATCCTGACGGTTAACGCACAGACCTACCGGCCTGTTTCCGGCTGGTCACAGGATGTAAATGACCGGATAGAAGGGTTTCTTAACTCGACCATCACCATGAACATAAGAAAGGTGGCGGTGTTCGACAGTGACGGAACCACATTCGGCCAGGTGCCTTATTACCTTGCTGATGAAGCGCTCTACCGCTATGCTGATGTGGTTCTGAAGGAGAGAAAAGACCGTGATGCCAGGGATAAACTGAAAATCCTGGAAAGAATGGTTAAAGATGGCAACAATGTAGGCAAACCATACGTGGAAGACAGGGTTCATTTCCTGGCCGGCCTGACACCCGGCGAGATAGAGATGATAGGATATGAATGCTACCGGGAGTCATACAGCAGCAAAACCTACCCTGAGATGAAGCAACTGGTTGCCAATCTGAAGGAGTATGGCTTCGAGGTATACATACTGACGGCATCTCCTGAGTTCCTCTACCAGAAGTTCGTGTCGGAGGAGTACGGCATACCGGTCACAAATATCCTTGGTGCCAAGTGCGTGGTAAAAGAGGGTGTCACCACCGGGGAGATCATCCCTCCCATCCCCCAGGATGACGGCAAAGCCCACACCATTGAGACATTCATCAAGGCACGTCCGCTGATCGTCGGTGGCAACAGCCGCGGCGACATGGACATGCTGAACGAGTCAGTCGGACTGAAGATA